>CAIYQJ010000360.1 GCA_903928275.1 uncultured Chloroflexota bacterium | reverse complement strand
GAGGCTGGCTACGTCATGGCGGGACCGGGAAGTCCCAGCTACGCCCTCCGCCAGTGGGCCGACGGCCCCATCCCGGCCGCTCTGGCGGACCACCTGCGCAGCGGGGGGGTCCTCACGATGGCGAGCGCCGCCGCGCTCACGCTCGGCGTCGTCACGATCCCCGTGTACGAGATCTACAAGGTGGGCGAGGACCCGACCTGGCTGCCCGGCCTCGACCTGCTGGGGCCGGCGACCGGGCTCCGGGCCGCGGTGGTCCCCCACTACGACAACGCCGAGGGCGGCAATCACGACACCCGCTTCTGCTACATGGGCGAGCGGCGCCTGCGGATCCTCGAGCGCCAGCTCCCACCCGACACGTTCATCCTCGGCGTGGACAGTCACACGGCGCTCGTGCTCGACCTGGAGGCCGGGACGGCGACAGTCTCGGGCCTGGGCGGCGTGACGGTCCGCGTCGACGGTCGGAGCGTCGTCTTCCCGAACGGCAGCGAGGTCTCGACGGACGCGCTCGCCGGCGCCGCGCGGGAGCTCTCGATCGGCGGCGTGGCCGGCGTCGGGCTGGCCGGGGGCCCGGACGCCTCCCGTGGCCCGATGCGCCCGACTCCCGCCGGCGTCGGGGCGTCACGGGGAGCCGAGCCCCTCCAGGACCGCGTCGCGGACCTCGAGGGGACGTTCATCGGCGCCCTCGTCCACGGAGACAGCCGCGCCGCCGTCGCGGTCCTCCTCGATCTCGACTCCGAGCTCGAGGCGCGGATCCGCTCGGGCGAGGACAGCCCCGACCTCGACAACGCCCGGTCCACGTTCCGCGCCCTCATCGCCCGGCTCGGGGAGGCGGCCGCCGCGGGCGGGACAGACCCGCGCTCGACCGTGGCGCCCTTCGTCGACGCGCTGCTCGCGCTCCGGGCACGCTCCCGCGAGAACCGCGACTGGGTGACGGCCGACCTCGTCCGCGATCGGCTCTCGGATGCCGGCGTGGAGGTCCGCGACGGCGCCGAGGGCTCCGACTGGGTCCTGGTCGGACCGCCTCCGCGGTGATGTGCTGGCGGCTCCGCGCCGCCGTCCATCACGATCGCGCCCAGGTCGTCACCGCCTCGATCGCCCGGCGCCAGGCCTCGAGGCCCGCCTCGCGCTGATCGGCGGCCATCCGCGGGTCGAAGACCGTCATCGCGCCGGGCAGCGGCGGCAGGTCCGCCTCGCCCGCCCAGAACCCCGCACCGATCCCTGCGAGCAGGGCCGCGGCACGTGCCGTGGTCTCCGTGAACGTAGAGCGGACGACGGGGATCCCGAGCCAGTCGGCCTGGATCGCGCAGGCCTCGTCGCTCGCCGACAGCCCGCCGCCGACCTTGAGCTGCGCCACGCGGACGCCGGTCTTCCCGTGGATCTCCTCGAGGATCGCGTGGAGCTGGAGGCCGATCGAGTCGAGGAAGGCCCGCGCGATGTGCGCGCGGGTATGGCCCAGCGTGAGGCCGAGCAGCGAGCCGCGCGCCCCTCGCACGTCGTGCGGCACGTTGAGCCCGGTGAACGCGGGCACGAACACGAGGCCGGCGGCATCGGGCACGGATGCCGCGAGCTCCCCGAGCTCCTCGTCGCGGTCGAAGAGGCGCGCGCCCTCCCGCATCCAGCGCACGCCGGCTCCGGTCACCGTCGTGTCGGCCTCCAGGCAGTACGTGGGGCGATCGTCGAGGAGCCAGGCGAGGTAGACCTTCATCGTGTCGAGCATGGGCGCCGCGTCTCCGAGGCACACGTCCACGAACGACGCGGTCCCGTGCGTGCACTCGGCGTTGCCGACCGCGCGGCAGTCGTAGCCGAACAGGGCGGCCTGCTGGTCCGCGATCATGGCGCGGACGGGCACGCGGGTTGATGCGAGGTCCAGCCAGCCGAACTCGTCGATGGTCCCGGTGGTGTCGGGCAGGGCCTGCCTCGGGACCCGGAGGTATGCGAGCCACTCGGCCCAGTAGTCGCGGGCCCGGAAGTCCCAGAGCGTCATGCTCTGCGCGAGCGAGATGTCCGCCCGGTGGCCGTCGGCCGCGCCGAGCGCGTTGAGCACCCAGACCGCCGACAGCCCCGCGCGCAGCCGACCCTCCCGCGCGGCGGTCGCGACGACGGGGTCGTTGGCGATGCGCCACTTCAGGTGCAGCGCCGCGCTCCATGGGCCGGGCCACTCGCCCAGGCGCGTGCGGCACTCGTCGACGAGAGGCCAGGCCCCCAGGTCCCGTTCGAGCTGCTGCGTGCGCAGGTCCTGCCAGGTGATGGCGTTCGCCAGCGGGATCCCCGTCCCCGCATCCCACACGAGATCGGTACCCCGCTGCGACGCGATCCCGCAGGCGGCGATGTCGCCGGGCGAGATCCCTGCCCCGGCGAGCGCCATGTCGATCGCCTCACGGACGCCGGCGGCGATGGCGAGCGGATCCTGCTCGACGCGGTCGGCCGACGGGTGGATCCGCGCCAGGGGACGATACCCGTAGCCGCGGAGCGTGCCGCCACGGTCGAGCACGAGGGCGCGACTCCCGCTCGTGCCCTGGTCGATGCCGAGGAGGTGGTCCTTCATGACGTCGGCTCTCCGAGGGCAGGATCCACACTGGACATCAGGGCCTGTGCCCCGCTCCGCTCCTCCCGTGGCAGCAGGTCCGCAAGACCGCGGAGCACGTAGGTTGGCACGACGTCCGACGCGCCGAGCATCGCCTCGGTCGTGGCCCCGGTCAGGGTCAGGGCGGCCGCCATGCCCGCGTCGAGGCCCATCATGACGTCCGTCTCCAGCCGATCGCCGGTCATCACGCAGTCGGCCGCGGCGAGGCCCACCATCGCGAGCGCCGCGTCGATCATGTGCCGCGACGGCTTGCCCACGACGGCCTCGCACGCCACGCCGGTGCAGGCCTCGATCGCAGCGATGACGGATGCCGCGTCCGGCTCCCCCCCGCCGGGAACCGGGCAGTAGCGGTCGCCGTTCGTCGCGAAGAAGCGCGCGCCGGCCCGGATCGCGTCGAACGCGACCTGGAGCTTCCGGTACTCGAAGGTGCGGTCGAAGCTGGCGATGACGGCGTCCGTGCGCCCCGCGTCGTCCACGAGCTCGAAGCCGGCTTCGCGCAGCAGCGCCATGAGCGGGCCCTCGCCGATGACGAAGAGCCGGGCACCGGGGAGATGCTCCCGCAGGAACGCCACCATGACCTGCGAGGAGATGAGCACGTCGTCGACCGTCGTGGGCAGGCCCAGGCGCGTGAGCTTCGCGGCGGACGCGTGCGGCGTGTTCGTCGGGTTGTTCGAGAGGAAGACGGTCCGCCTGCCGAGCGCGCGGAGCCGCGCGATCGTCTCGCCGGCAGTCGGCAGCAGCGCCCCGCCGAGGTAGACAGTCCCGTCGAGGTCGAACAGGTAGCCCTGGAAGAGGCGGTCGGGGGTGCTCATGGCTGGCGGTGATTGTCGCCGGTCGGCGGGGTCGCGTGCACGCCGCCAGGCGGGGTGATCGGCAGCCCGGCTCCGGCGGCGTGCCAGCGCGATCCAGCCGCGTTCACCGCCCACCTTCCGGGTCATCGCCGCCGCGCGACCGTCGGATTCCAGTGCCGGTCGGCCTGATTGACGTGGTCCGCTCTCCCCCTATACTCCCGGTTCAGGTTCTGAGTGGTGCCGATTCGGGGAGGCGGGCTCTGTGACCGCATCGGAAGCATGCCTGCGCGGGGTCCGCACGGGTGGCCGCTCGAGAAGTGGGGCGCGTTCGGCGGCCGGGAGCTCGGTCGCGCCGCCGGGGATCGCGCGAGCGCTGACGTCGGCAGCGCGCGCCTGCCGGCCCGGTCGGGGGGCCAGGTGAGCCGGGCAGCACGACCCCTGCGAGACCTCGCGAGGCCGTCCGTGCCGCCCGCGGTGGGGCGGGTCGGCGCGATCCGCCGTCCGCACCTCGACGGCCTCGACACCGCGATCCTCGTGGCGGGGGTGGCCCTCGTGGCGTACGTCGTGGTGGACCTTCCACTGGCCGACGACGCGGGGCACATCGTGGCGCCCACGCTCGACCTCGTCCTCGACACGGTCGCCCTCGTCGTCGTCTTCGTCGCCGCCACGCTCGCGTGGGTGCGCTACCGCTGGCGCGGCGAGACGATCGCGCTGTACGAAGCTGCGGCATTCCTCGCGCTCACGGTCGCCGCGGTCTCGGCCGTCGCGGTGACGCTGCTCGACGGCGCGCTGCCGACCTCCGGCCTCATCGTTCCGGCGCAGCGCCAGCTCGAGGTCTTCGCGGGCGCGAGGATCATCGCCGGGGCGACCCTGGTCGTCGGCGGATGGAGGGCGCTCGGTGGACGCGGCACCGGACCCGTCGCGATCGCCCTGCTCCTGCCGTCGGTCCTGGCGGCCGCGATCGCCGCCTCAACGGCGGTCGGGGCTGCCATCCCCTTCTCCGTCCCCACGACACCGCTGGATTCGTCCCTGGACCTCGTCACGATGCCCCCGGGCTTCGCCGCCGAGATCGCTGCGGCGATCCTGGCGATGGTCGCCGCGATCCTGTGCCGGGCGCTGGCGCGCCGCGACGGGTCGGTCGGTGACAGGTACCTGGCCTTCGGTCTCGTCCTGGCGTCGTTCGCCCAGCTGCACGAAGCATTCCATCCAAGCGTCCACCCGGTCGACGTCGGGGCCAGCGACGTCCTCTGGCTCGGATTCGGGATCTCGCTGCTCCTCGGGATCGAGGCCGAGGCCATGGCGACGGTACGGGCGATGCAGCGGACGAACCGGCAGCTCGACGATCTGCGAAGCGTCGAGGTCGAGAGAGCCGCACTCGAGGAGCGAGCACGGCTCGCTCGCGAGCTGCACGATGGCCTGACACAGGACCTCTGGCTCGCGAAGATCAAGGTCGCGAACCTCGCGGCAGCGCCCGGGCCGGACCCGGAGACGGCCCGGCTCTCGGAGGTCGCGATCGCCGCGGTCGACGCCAGCCTCGCCGATGCCCGGAAGGCCGTCGCAGCCCTGCGGGGCGACCGGTCGGCGGCCGAGACGGAGGCTCCTCTGTGCACGGTCGTCGGGCGCGTCGTCGACGAGTTCGGGGACCGCTACGGCATCCGTGCCGAGATCTCGTGCCACTCGATCCCGGCGGGATTGCACTACCGGACCTCCGCCGAGGTCGTGGGGGTCATCGAGGAGGCGCTGTCGAACGCCGGCCGCCACGCTGACCCCACGCTCGTCCGGGTCGAGGTCCAGGCCGCGTCGGACATCCTGCACGTGACCGTCCAGGACAACGGCCGCGGGTTCGACCCTGGAGCCGTGCCCCTGGGCGAGTTCGGGATCGCCGGCATGCGGGAGCGCGCCGCGCTCGTCGGGGGAGAGCTGACCTTCGACTCCCGCCCGCTCGACGGGACTCGCGTGACGCTGCGCGTCCCGCTCCCATCGACGGCGGTGGACGGACGCGGGGACGGACGATGAGTGAGCCGGGACCGCGCGGGCCCGTCCGCGTGATGATCGTCGACGACCACGCGCTCGTGCGGGCCGCCGTCCGCGCCGCGATCACCGGGGCGAGTGCCGAGCTCGTCGCGGAGGCGGCGACGGCCGAGGAGGCGCTCATCGTGGCCCCACAGGAGCGTCCCGACGTCCTGCTGGTGGACATCAACCTTCCTGGAATGGACGGCGTCCATCTCGTCCGCGAGCTGGCACCACGGATCCCCGCGACCCGCATCGTGATGCTCACCGCGTCGTCCGACGAGGCGGACCTGGTCGACGCGATGCGATACGGCGCCGTCGGCTTCCTGACGAAGGACATGCGGCCGGAGGCGATCCTCGCGTCGGTCCTGGGCGCCGCCCATGGCGAGCTGGCGATGTCGCGCATCACGAGCGCCCGGCTCATCCACCGCCTGGTCCGCTCGAAGCCGCCGGGTCGCTCGTCGGACGACGAGCCGCTCGCCTCGCTGAGCGAGCGCGAGACGGAGATCCTCCGGCTGCTCGCGCGGGGGATGACCGACCGGGCGATCGCGGAGACGCTCACGATCTCGCCACGCACGGTCGGCTCCCACGTGGGAGCCATCCTCAGGAAGCTGGGGGCGCGGAACAGGGCGGAGGCCGTGGCCCGCTACTCGCGGCCCACTTGACGGTCCCGGGTCACGGCCCGGCCCTCGGCCCGGCCGAGGCAATCCGTCTGAGGTAGGTGAGCGGATCAGCGTGGGCGCTGCGTCCGGGGACGGGGTGCGCGAACGGACGCGCGAGCGGACGCGATCTCGACGCGGAGCAGGCGGGGCGCGTCGCACTGGATCCAGACGAACTGGCCCGTGCGCAGGCTCACCACCACTCGCTCCCCGACCAGGGCCGTCTCGCGGATGCCGTCGATCGGGAACTCGACCGGGTTCCTGCCCGCGAGGCCGAGCCGGTTCGACGTCAGGTACAACGTCCCGGACAGTCCGCACCCATCGGTGTGCGGCGGCTCACGCCGCTCCAGCGCGACCCGCTTCCGGACGGCGATGAGGCGCTCGCCCGCCTCGAGGAGATCGGGCCCGACCTCGTCGTCCTCGACAGACGGGACCTCACCGATCCTGAACCGGACCCGGGCCTGCGCAGCGGCCGCCTCGTCCGCCGCGGCACGCTCGACGGTCTCTGCCGCATCGCGCGGCAGAGCGGGAGGTCCGTCCGGCGACGTCTCGCCGGGCCGAGCGGCAGCCGCCGGAGTGACGGGCGCGGGCGTGCCGGGAACGTCCATCGCCCGAGTCTAGGCGCGGCGGCGCCCCGCCGCCACCCGGCGATCTACGGATGCCTCCGCCCATCCGGGCCTACGTCGTTCTCCGTATTCCCCCGGGGGACGGCGCAGCCCGAATCCGTAGGTCACCCGCGGACATACGGATGTGCGCCGACCCCTGCCGCGCGACGCTCTGCTCCGTCTACATCTCGGATCGGGCGTGGGCCGCCCGGCCTCAAGCCGGACCCCGACTCGTCACTCATCCAGGGCACGCAAGGGGGGAGCAGATCGTGTTGCGGAAGCTGGCGGCGTTGATCGCCGCGATGATGCTGTTGGTGGGCCTCGCAGGCCCGGCCACGGCGAAGAGCCCGCCCAGCGGCGGCGGCGGCGGCATGGTCACGATGCCAGGCGCCGCGGGCATGCCCCCGGGCATGCCGCCGATGAAGGCGTTCGACCGAACGAAGACTGAAGCCGCGGCGAAGGCCAACGTCGCCAGGGGCGCCGTCAACAACCTGGAGCAGCTCGTCTCCGGTACGGAAACGATGCAGCCGTCTACGCCCTCCATGCGCTCCTCGCTGGTCGCACCTAACCTGGTCGCACCTAACCTGGCCCTGCCGGCAGGGTGCCCAACGCCGTCGACCACGATCGTCGACTACTCGGGCACCTGCGTCGGGAACTATGCGAACAGCCCGCTGCCGATCACGACGTCCGTCCCGGTGGTGACGTCCGTCGGCGATCCGATCATCGCCCGCCAGTACGCGACTGACGACACGGTGACCAGCACCTCGTCCGGTCTGTACGGGCAGGGTCAGGTCCTCGTCGTGCTCCCGACGCCGTTGCCGGCCGGAACGCTGTCGGACTTCAAGTCCTGGGTCCAGACCGGCATCGCCCCCGCGCTGAACTCAAGCGGCAACTCGTTCAACGCCTACATCCTGCATCCGACGGGTAACCCGGGCGAGTACGCCATCGCGTTCGACAGCGGCCTCATCACGGTTCCGGCGGTCGCGGACGGTATGCAGACGTACCCGATCGCCGGATCGCCGGCCGTCGCCGCAGGGGACCTCCTCGCGTTCTACGGGCAGGGGATTCCGCTGGACCTCACCGGGACCGATTCGTACGCCTACCCGGTCGCAGCTGCTCCAACGAGTCCCTTCACCCTTGCGTCCCTGGGACCGGTCGCCAGCGGCCGGACGTACTCGTTCGGCGCCGACATCGTCACCGGGGCGACCACCTCGGCCTCGGGCGGCATCCGCAAGTTCGTCGATACGCTGCCCGGGCTCGGGCCCACTGGCGCGAACGACCTCGGCCAGTACATCCCGGTCGCGGTCGCCGACACGACGACGTATCCGGGCTCCGACTACTACGAGATCGCGGTCGTCCAGTACCGCGAGCAGATGCACGCAGACCTGCCGCCGACGCTGCTGCGCGGGTACGTGCAGCTGTCGACGGCGGTCGTGCCGGGCCAAGGACTCGCCCTGAGCAACGCGATGCCCGATGGCACGAACGTCCCGATCCTGCTGCCCAACGGCAGCCCGGCCCTCAGCGTGGACAAGCCGAGCTACCTCGGGCCGGTCATCTCGGCCCAGAGGGACAGGCCGGTCCGGATCCTGTTCCGGAACCTGCTGCCCACCGGGGTCGCGGGCGACCTCTTCATCCCGGTCGACACGTCCGTGATGGGCTCCGGGATGGGGCCGGACGGCGTGAACATGTACACCCAGAACCGCGCCACGCTCCACCTGCACGGCGGGCTCACGCCGTGGATCAGCGACGGGACGCCGGACCAGTGGACCACCCCGGCCACCGAGGGCACGCCGTACCCGAAGGGCGTCAGCACGCAGAACGTGCCCGACATGCCCGACCCGGGTCCGGGCGCCATGACGTTCTTCTACACGAACCAGCAGTCGGCGCGGCTGATGTTCTACCACGACCACGCCTTCGGCATCACGCGGCTGAACGTCTACGCCGGTGAGGCTGCCGGCTACCTGCTGTCTGACCCGAACGAGCATGCTCTGGTCAGCAACGGAACCATCCCCGCCGACCAGATCCCGCTGATCATCCAGGACAAGACGTTCGTCCCGTCCGACGCCCAGCTGATGGCGCAGGACCCGACGTGGAAGTCCGTTCCGGGTGTGCCGCTCAGCCCCGACGGCACCGCCCAGGTCGGTTCGCTCTGGTTCCCCCATGTCTACATGCCGAACCAGAACCCGAACGACCCTGCGCTCACGGGCGCCAACGCCATGGGCCGCTGGGACTACGCTGAGTGGTTCTGGCCTCCGTATGGAGGTCTCCTCAACAACGGCTCGGTCGCGAACCCGCTCTGTGGGACCGACCCCACCGGCCTGTCGTGCACGACGATGCCCGTCGTGCCCGGGACCCCGAACACCTCGCTGGTGCCCGAGGGCTTCATGGACACGCCGGTCGTCAACGGCACAGCGTATCCGGTCCTGAACGTGGACCCCAAGGCCTATCGATTCCGCATCCTCAACGCGGCGAACGACCGCTCGTGGAACCTGTCGCTGTACCAGGCAGGCTCCAGCAACCCGATGTGGAACGGGACGACTCTGCTCGATGCGAACGCCGGCGAGGTACCGATGGTGCCGGCGAACCCGGATCCGAAGCTCCCGTTCCCGACTTCCTGGACCACCGCAAGCGACGGGGCCGGGATCCGTCCCGACATCCTTGACGGCCGGATCAGCGGGGTGCCCGATCCGAGGAACATCGGTCCGAGCTGGGTCCAGATCGGGACCGAGGGTGGCGTCCTGCCGGCCGCCACGACCATCCCGCCGTCGCCGATCGGCTACCAGTACAACACCCGCAACATCGTCGTCCTGAACGTCACGAAGCACTCGCTGCTCCTCGGACCGGCCGAGCGCGCCGACGTCGTCGTCGACTTCTCGCAGTACGCAGGCAAGACGCTCATCCTCTACAACGACTCCGGCGCCCCGGTGCCGGCGTTCGACCTGCGCAACGACTACTACTCGGGCGACCCGGACTTCACTTCACAGGGCGGGGCCCCCTCGACGCTCCCCGGCTACGGCCCGAACACCCGCACCGTCATGCAGATCAAGGTTGCCCCGCTCGCCCCGGCGCCCGCGTTCGACGTCGCCGCGCTGAGCGCAGCCGTCCCCGGCCTGTTCGCGGTGACGCAGGACAAGCCGGTCGTACCGCAGTCCGCCTATAACGCCGCGTATGGCGCGTCGTACCCGAACAACTACATCACCAAGATCGGGAACACCAGCCAGACGTTCGTCAACACGAGCGGCACATCGGTCACGCTTCCCCTCGAGCCGAAGGCGATCCAGGAGCTGTTCGAGCTCAACTACGGGCGCATGAACGCGACGCTCGGCGTCGAGCTCCCGTTCACGAACGGGGGCAACCAGACGACGGTCCCGCTCGGCTACTCCGAGCCGCTGACGGAGGTCCTCAAACCATCGGACCTGGGGACGCCGGTGACCGGCGTCGGAGCCGACGGGACCCAGATCTGGAAGATCACGCACAACGGCGTCGACACGCACGCCATCCACTTCCACCTGTTCAACGTCCAGGTCATCAACCGTATCGGCTGGGACGGAGCGGTCCGTGCGCCCGATGCGAACGAGCTCGGATGGAAGGAAACGGTCAGGATGAACCCGCTGGAGGACGCCATCGTGGCGCTCCGGCCGGTGAAACCCCTGCTTCCCTTCGGCGTGCCCGACAGCGTCCGGCTCATCGATCCGACGATGCCGGCAGGGGCCGTCCTTCCAACGATCGACCCGATCACGGGGAACCCGACGACCTTCATCAACGCGGTGGTCAACTACGGCTGGGAGTACGTGTGGCATTGCCACCTGCTCGGGCACGAAGAGAACGACATGATGCGACCCATCAAGTTCGAGGTGCCGTCCACGCCACCTGCGGCGCCGGTCCTGTCGTTCACCAGAGGGAGCGTGATCCTGAACTGGACCGACGGGACACCGAAGGGCCTGCCACTCGGAGATCCGTCGAGTGAGGTCGGCTACACGGTCTGGCGCGCGCTCGAGACCAACGGGACGATCGGGGCCTACACGAAGATCGCTGCACCGCTGGCGAACGCAACGACCTTCACGGACTCCGCGACCAATCTGACCAACCCGTACGATCCGCTCCAGACCTACGACTACCAGGTCTTCGCCTGGAACGCCGCCGCGCCGCTTGACGCGAATGGCGTCGGAGGCGTCGGCTCCAACGTGCGCCGAGTCACCCCGGATCCGAGGACGACGACGGCCGTCGTGAGCTCTGCTAACCCGTCCGTCTTCGGCCAGCCGGTCACGTTCACCGCGACGGTCACCCCGGTCCTCTCGGGGCTGCCGAACCAGCCGACGGGGACCATGACGTGGACCGTCGACGGAGCGACCAGCACCTCGTCGGTGGTCGGCGGGATCGCGACGCTCGTGACCTCGACCCTCGCTCTCGGTAGCCACACCATCAGTGCCGCCTACGGTGGCGACACGAACTTCACCGCCAGCACCAGTCCCGCGGTCACCCAGGTCGTGAGCCAGGCCGGCTCCACGACCACCACCCTGAGCAACCTGAACCCGTCCACGTATGGCCAGAACGTCACCTTCACGGCGACGGTCGCGGCCACGGCGCCGGGAGCGGGTACGCCGACGGGCACCGTCCAGTTCCTCGACGGCGCCACGAGCCTCGGCACGATCACGCTCGCAGGCGGCAAGGCCAACCTCTCCATTGCCACCCTGACGGGCGGCAGCCACTCGATCACTGCCGTCTACAGCGGTGACACCAACTTCAGCGGCAGCACCAGCCCGGCCCTGACGCAGGTCGTGAACACTGCGCCCACGACGACCGTGGTGGTGAGCAGCGTGAACCCGTCCATCCAGGGCCAGAGCGTCACGTTCACCGCGACGGTCAGCCCGTCGGTCGCGACCGGAAGCCTCCAGTTCAACGTCGACGGCGTCCTCGGTAGCGCGGTCAACCTCGTTTCCGGTCAGGCCACCCTTGTCACGACCACCCTCGCGGTCGGCAGCCACCCGGTGTTCGTCGTCTACGGCGGCGATACGAACTACGCCGGCAGTACCAGCGGCACGGTCACCCAGGTGGTCGGTCCGTCCCTGCGGCCGACGAACACGGTCGTGACCAGCAACCGCACGCCGTCGTCGAACTACGGCCAGAACATCACCTTCACCGCCACCGTCACCCCGGTCACCGGGACCGGGGTGCCGACCGGCACCGTCCAGTTCAGCATCGACGGCGCCAACGTCGGTGGCGCGATCGCCCTTGTGGCGGGCGGGGCGACATTCGCCACCGCCACGCTTCCAGCCGGCAGCCACAACATCATCGCCACGTACAGCGGGTCCACGGTCTTCGCCGGAGGCGGCAGCGCCACCTGCGTGCAGGTCGTGAACAAGCTGAACTCGGCGACCACCATCACGAGCAACCGCAACCCGGCGTCCATCCTGGGGCAGAGCGTGACCTTCACGGCTCGCGTGACGCCGCTGGCGGCCATCGGCTCGGTCCAGTTCAGCATCGACGGAGTGCCGACAGGCGCCCCTGTCCCGCTGAATGCGACCGGCAGAGCGACACTCACCACGACCACGCTGACTGTCGGGCCTCACTCGATCGGGGCCGCCTTTGTCCCGAGCACTGTCAACTACAACACCAGCAGCGCTACGTTCTCGGCCACCGTGAACAAGGCGAACAGCAGGACGGTCGTCACGACCAGCGGTAGCCCGGCGCTCCAGGGCACGATCGTCACGTTCATCGCGACTATCAGCGCCGTGGCGCCGGGAACGGGAGTCCCGACCGGGACGGTCCAGTTCCGTATCGATGGCGCAAACGTTGGGTCCGCATCGACGCTCAACGTGAGCGGCCAGGCGACATACTCGACCAGCACCCTGACGGTGGGTCGCCACACTGTCTCGGCCGTCTACGGCGGTGACGCTGGCTTCAACACCAGCACCAGCGCGAATCGGAGCCAGCGGATCCGGTAGCCGCCGGCATCGGAATCCCGGAGCGATACCATTCGCCCGGGGGAGGGAGCGCTCCCTTCCCCGGGCGCGAAACGTCGATCGATCCAGGGGACGTTCGGCCCGCTGCGTCGGAGCGGGCCGAACGTCCTTCGAGTCGAGACCACACCATCATCAGTGGCCGCGGCCCGGCCGGCAGCGAGATCTCGCCACCGGCGGCGTTCGCGTGAGAGGATCCCGCATGGTCGGTGAGCGCAGGCACTCCACCGTCTGCCGGGGCATCAGCGGGTCGAGGAGATGAGCCCGAAGGAACGCCAGGCGGGCGAGTCCGGCGCCTCTCTTCGCCGCGCCGTCGTCCTGACTGCGATCCTGAGCGTCGCCGCGACGCTCGTGGCGGTGGGAGCCCTCGCGGTCGCGCTCACTCGCGGGACGGGGGCCGAACAGGCAGCTCAGGCAGACCCGAATGCCTGCCGCACGGTCACCTGGGACGCCCTGCCCGACGCCGCCGCACTGCCGCCGGGGTGGTCCATCGCGTCATCGCGGTTCCTCGTCGACACCGTGACCACCTCGCTCGTGGGCCCGGCGCCGTCGGCCCCGGCACAGGCTCCCGCGGCGTTCGTCAGCGTCACCTGCTACGGCAACGACGCCGCGCTCGCCCTCGCCCGCGACCATGAAGCCGCCCTCGGTGCCGGCGCGACGGACGTGAGCTTTCCGAAGCTCGGCGACGAGACGGTGGCGATCACCAGCACGCGCACCGGCGGCACGACCGTCTACGTCCGCCGGGGGAGCCTCGTCGCCGACATCACGGCGTCGACGTCCGGGGATCCGGCGGCGCTGCAAGCCGTCGCGGAGGCCGTCGACGCGGCCATGATCAGGGCGCTGTCGGCGAGCCCGGGGCCCTCGGCCGTGGGAGTCGGCCCGAGCGCAACGCCGCCGACCGTGGCGCCACCGGTGAAGTCAGCCGCCGCGTCACCACCCGCCTCGCCCGGGTCGAGCGCGTCCGGCGGGCCAGCACCCGTGTCGAGCTCGTCGCCGAGCGCGAGCGCCGCCGCCGCGAGCCATGTCTCCCCTGACCTCGAGGCGCTCCTGCCGCATTCGGTCGGCGGCACCACGCTGTCGAGCCAGAGCGTCCTCGGCTCAACGGCCCTCCGGAGCGACGCGACCAGCCAGGCGCTGATCGCGTCGCTGAAGAAGCTCGGCAAGACGCCCGCCGACCTCGAGATCGCGGAGGCTTACGACGCGGCAGGCAAGCTCCCGATGCGGCTCTTCGGGTTCCGCGTCAAGGGCGTGGCGGGCTCGGACATCGCCGCGGCAATCGTCGACAGCTGGATGGCGGCGACGGCAGGCAGCCCGGTGCGTTCGGACGTGACGATCGGGGGCCAGAAGCTCACCAAGGTCGCCTACGCGCAGGGCGGCGCAGACTACGTGTATGCGACCGGCGACACCGTCTTCGACATCGAGACGACGGACGAGACCCTCGTGTCGAAGGTGCTGGCGCTCCTCAAGTAGGCTTGGGGTCCGGCGGTCGGCGGGCGGCGGGCGGGTCCGGTACCTCCCGGTCGCCCGCGCCCGGCGCGAACAGGCATGATGGCGGCGCTGACATCCGGACCCGGACGCCAGAGGGGCTCCCATGGACATCGTTCCGTTCGCGATCGCCGGGGCGGGGTGGCGCGCCGAGTTCTACCTCCGGATCGCGGCGGCCCTGCCGGAGCGCTTCCGGGTCACTGGCGTCCTCACGACCGACCCGGAACGGGCCGCGCGCGTCTCGGGCGGCTGGGGCGTGCCGGTCCGCGCGTCCCTCGACGCGCTCGTGGCCGATCGCCCCGCCTTCGTCGTCGTGTCGGTCCCCCACGCGGTCACGCCGCGGCTCGTGCGCGAGCTCGCGGGTCGACACGTGCCGGTCCTCGCCGAGACGCCGCCCGCGCCCGACCTCGACGGCCTCGCTTCGCTCGCCGATCTCGCCGCGTCGGACGCACGGATCCAGGTGGCCGAGCAGTACCGGTTCCAGCCGCACCACGCGGCGCGGCTGACGGTCGTCGAGGCGGGGACGCTCGGGGCCGTCACGCAGGCGCAGGTCTCGGTCGCCCACGACTACCACGGGATCGACCTGGTCCGGCGCTACCTCGGGGTCGGGTTCGAGCCCGTGACGATCACCGCCCGCCGCTTCGCCTCGCCGATCGTCGCGGGGCCGGACCGGGCCGGGCCGCCGGCCGACGAGAGGCTGACCACGTCCGAGCAGCTGATCGCCTGGCTCGACTTCGACGGCCGGCTCGGCGTGTACGACTTCACGCCGGACCAGTACTTCTCGTGGATCCGCGCGCCCCGCCTCCTCGTGCGCGGCGATCGCGGCGAGATCGGCGGCATGACCGTGCGCACCCTCCGGGACGCGACGACGCCGGTGGTGGCGGAGCTGGTCCGGCGCGACACCGGCCACGACGGCAACCTCGAGGGACTCTACCTCGCGGGGATCACCGCCGGCGACGCGTGGGTCTACCGCAACCCGTTCGTCCCCGCGCGCCTGACCGACGACGAGATCGCGGTCGCGACGTGCCTGGCGCGGATGGACGCGTACGCCCGCGGCGGCCCCGGATTCTGCAGCCTCGCCGAGGCGGTGCGGGACCAGGAGCTCGCCCTCCGGATGGCGGAGGCGGCCGCGACCGGGCGGCCGGTCCGCGTGGAGAGCCCCGCCTGACCGTGTGCGCGCACGGCGCCTCGTGGCAGCCGGCCGGCCCGCCGATCGCCCGCCGCCAGGCCCGCCGGTCGCCCGCACATCCGCCGGCGAGGCGCTCCGGCGGCCGCATCGCCTAGACTCGCCGGCGATGACCCAACCCTCCGGCATCGGGCGCTCGGACGCGCGTTCACGCGCCCTCGTCGTGGATTCCGATCCGGCGCGCGTCGGGGCGCTCGTCCATGCTCTCGGCGAGGCCGGGTTCGAGGCGATCACCGCGTACCGCGCGACCGTCGCGCTCGTGCGCGCCTCCGAGGAGGGGGCCGACATCGTCATCGTCGGCGACCGCCTCGATGACGCGTCGGCGATCGAGCTGATCCCGCGCCTCGTCGGCCGGGCGCGGATCCCCATCCTCGCGGTCACCTCCCGCCCGGACGAGGCGTCCATCGTCGCCCTCCTCGACGCCGGGGCGGACGACGTGATCGGCGCGGCCTCCCGGCCTCTCGAGCTGGTCGCGCGGGTGCGCGCGCTGCTGCGACGGAGCCAGGCGACCTCGCCGTCGGTCGGCGTGCCGCTGCCCGACGGGCTCCGCGTGGACGAGGGCCGGCGCGAGGCGAGCGTGTTCGGCCGGCCGCTCGGGTTGACGCCGACGGAGCTCGAGCTGCTCGCGGTCGTCGCGAGCCGGCGCGGCGACGTGGTCGACCATCGGACGCTGATGCGGGCCGCCTGGCCGGACAGGCCCGACGCGGACCCCGACCTGCTGCGCACGCACCTCACCCACCTCAACGCCAAGCTCGTGGCGGTCGGTCACCCGGGGCTCCGCAACGTGCGCTCCACCGGGTACGGGCTGCGGATCGCCGGGGCGGACCCCCTCGCCTGACGGGCGCCGAGCCTGGGAGCCGGCCGTCCGCGCCTGCCGACGTGACCCCCGACCTCAAGGCGGCCGCAACCATCCCGCACCCCTGTCTCCCCATCCGCTCCATGGGAAGCGTGCGCGTCGGCAGATACCTTCCGGGCGTCAACGACACGCGGCGAGGACCGCCCCCACCGAGGTATCCCGATGGCGAGCGCCCCCACGGCCGGCACGGCCCCCACCGGTGAGATGAAGAGGACCCTGAGCCTCACCGGCCTGACGATCAACGCCATGGCGCTCATCGCGCCCGGCGCGTTCCTCTGGACGACGTTCCAGTCGCAGTCGCTGCAGCAGAACGGCGGGACGACGACCGCGTTCGACATGGTTCCGGGGCTCCTGTTCGCGCTCTTCCTCGCGTTCCTCACCGCCCTGTCATACGCGGAGCTCGCCGACCTCTACCCGAATGCCGGCGCCGGCTCCTCGTACTACTTCGCGGAGGCGGCATTCCTCGAGCGCGAGGAGACCTTCCACTACAAGTTCGCGCGCCTCGCGAAGTTCGTCGTCGGCTGGATCTCCCACCTCTACTACTGGATCTACCCCGGGATCATGGTGGCGTTCACCGGGACGCTCGCCGTGTACATCCTGGGCCTCCTCGGCGTCACGCTGTCCACCCCGCTCGAGATCGGCGTGGCCATCCTCTTCGCCGTCGTGACCGGCGCGATCGCGTTCCGGGGCATCGCCGGCTCGACGATGACCGCGGTGGTCATCAACGTCATCCAGCTCACGGCGCTCGTGGCCTTCTCGGCGCTCGCGATCATCTTCCGGATGACGCACCCGGACGCCGGCTACGTCCACCCGGACGTGGCGTCGGTCGTGCTCCCGCACGGCATGACGAACGTCCTCTTCCAGGGCACGATCGCCATCCTCCTGCTCGTGGGCTTCGAGTCGGTCACGGCGCTCGGCGCCGAGGCGAAGAACCCCAAGCGCGACGTGCGACGGGCCGTCCTGCTCTCGCTCGCGATCCAGGGAGGCATCGCCTACATCATCGAGTACGTGGCCACGAACCTCTTCGTGAACACGAGCGTAACGGCGACCGTCACGGCAGCCGACGGCACGACGAGCACGGTGAGCGGCTACGCGGCCGCGGCGGCGTCGGGCGCGCCGATCGGCGACATGATCCAGTTCATCGGCAACAACATGCTCGGGGGCACCGGCGTCCCGCTCGCGCTCATCATGGCCGCGACCGTCCTCGTGGCCCTCATCGGCACGACGCTCGCCTGCCTGAACACGGGCGTGCGGATCACGTACGCGATGGGTCGCGACAAGGAGGTCCCCGGCGTCCTGAGCCTGCTGCACGGCAAGTACGCCACCCCGCACTACGGGATCATCGTGCTGGCCGCCGCGTCCGCGGTCATCGGCGCGTACGGCGTCCTCAGCGCCGACAGCCTGCTCCAGATCATCCTCGCGTCCAACGTGGGCACGTTCCTCGTCTACGGCATGACGAACGCGATCGTCCTCGTCGCGTTCTGGCATCGCGCCGAGCGGAACGCCGTCAAGCACGTCCTCGTGCCGGTCCTCGGCCTGCTCGCGAACATCGCGATGCTGGGGGCCGTCGTGGTGCTGAGCCTGAGCTCCGGCGGCTCGACGCAGACGGACACGCTCATCGCCCTCGCGGCCGTCGGGTTCTGGATCGTCCTGGGGGCGATCTGGCTCGGGGCCAACTCCCGGGCCACGAACCGCGGGATCCTCGTCCGGCCGGCGGTCGGCGGGGCCAGCGATGCGTAGCGGAAGAGTCTCGGGGTCGACGCCGGCACGGGCCGGATGACGACCGACGGATGGGTGCGGGCCGAGATCGCCGCCGTCTCGGCGTGCGGTCCGGTCCGCGAACAGAACGAGGATCGACTCGGGTGGGCCGTCATCGGCTCGCCCGAGTCGGCGCGCTCTCCGCTCGGCGATTCCGGAACGGTCCACGCGGAGCTGCGCGGGCCCGGGATCGCGGTCGTCGTCGCGGACGGCCTCGGCGGGCACAGCCACGGCGAGCGCGCGAGCGGGACCGCGGTGCGGATCGTGCTGGAGGGCCTGGTGGAGCCCGACGTGACCGGTCGGGTGCCCGCGACGCTGCGGATGGGATTCGAGGAGGCGAACACCGCGCTCCTCGACGGTCGGCTCGACGGACCGGACGAGTCCGGGGGCGCCGCGCCGGCCCGCGGAGGCCAGACCACCCTGACGGCTCTCGCGCTCACCCGCCGGGCAAGCAGCCTCGCCCACGTGGGGGATTGCCGGGTGTTCCGGCTCCGCGACGAGGCGCTCGAGCTGCTCACGACAGACCACACGCAGGCTGCCGAGCTGCTGCGCATGCGCCTCGTCCGGCCGGACCAGGTGGCGCGCCACCCGGGCCGGCACCTGCTGACGCGGTCGATCGGCGGCGACATCATGCTCCGCGTCGAGGCGCGGTCCGGGGAGCCGGCGGTCGGCGACGCCTATCTCTTGTGCACGGACGGCCTCTGGAGCGCGGTCACGAGTGGCGAGGTGCGGGCCACGCTCGAGGGCGACCTCGCCGCCGGCGTCGCCGACCTCGTCGCGCGGTCGGCCGAACGGGGCGGCGACGATAATGCCAGCGTGATCGCGCTGCGACTCCTCGAGCTCGGCGGCACGGCTGACGCGCCACCCCGGGCCGGCCTCCGGCTGCCGTGGCGACGCGGCGGCGGCGCATGAGCCGGCCGTGACGCCCTCTGCCCTCGCGCCGGGCGATCGGCTCGACCGGTTCACGATCGTCGAGGCCATCGGCCACGGGGCGTTCAGCGACGTGTACCTCGCCGAGGATGGCGACGGCGCGCGGGTGGTGCTCAAGCTGCCCCACGAGGCGCTCCTCGGCGACGTCGGCTCCTTCGACCGCTTCCGACGCGAGATGGAGATCGACCGACGACTGGACCACCCCGGCATCCAGCGGTCCATGGACCTTGGGGAGGACCGCAGCCGGCCCTACCTGGCGCTCGAGTACATCGATGGGATCACCCTGCGCGAGCTGCTCGGCCGTGAAGGGCGCCTGTCCGTCCCGCGAGCCGTGGACGTGGCCGAGCAGCTGGCGACCGCGATGGCGTCGGCTCATGCGCTCGGGATCTGCCATCGGGACCTGAAGCCCGAGAACGTGCTGGTGACGCCCGACGGGCGCGTGGTCGTCACGGACTTCGGGATCGCGCTCATGGAGGGCGCCCGTCGCCTGACGTGGCGATGGCTCACGTCGACGATGGGCACGCCTGACTACATGGCGCCGGAGCAGATCGAGGGGCGGCGCGGCGACGCCCGGACGGACGTCTACGCGCTCGGGATCATGCTGTTCGAGATGCTCGCCGGCCGCGTGCCGTGGGAGGGCGACAACCCGCTCGCGGTCATGAGCCAGCACGTGAACGCGCCGGTCCCGTCGCTGGTGGCGATCGATCCCGCGATCCCGCCGCCCCTGGAGGCGATCGTCCGGAAGTGCCTGCGCAAGGACCCGGCGGAGAGGTACGCGGACGCCGGCGAGCTCAGGGTGGACCTGGACTCGTGGCAGGATCTCGACCTGTCCGCGTTCGCCTTCGGCGAGGAGGCCGGGCCGTCGCCGGTGGCGCGGCATGGCTTTCCCCTGCTCGTCGCCGGGATCAGCGTGGGCTTCGTCCTCGCGAGCATCGTCTTCGTGCTCGCCTGGTACGCCATCAGCCACCGCTGAGCCCGCGCCCGCCCGGCCGACCGGCGCTGGAACGGAGGTGCCACGCGTCGGGCGATTCGGCCCTCGCCACGGGAGCCGTGCCCGTCCACGCTGTCCGGCGGGGGGACCTGGTCCTGAGGAGGTACATAGCCGTGCTCACCGGTCCGCTCGCCCGCCGCTCTCGCGGCTTCCTGCTCGGGGTCGTCGCGAGCGCCATCCTGCTCGTGCCCATCACGCCCGTGGCCGGCGTGGTCGGCGTCGGGCCCTCTACGGTCCTGGCTGCCGCCCCGGTCTCCTACGCGGCGACGATCGCCGACGCTCGGACCGCGGCGCAGGCCCTCCTCGCCGCTTCGAACGCCGCCTCGATGTCGGTCGCGCTCGTGGACGGCAGCAAGATCGTCTGGCAGGAGACCTTCGGCGTCGCCGATCGATCGACCGGCACCAAGCCCACGGACACCACGATGTACGGCATCGGGTCGGTCAGCAAGATGTTCGCGGCAGCGGCCGTCATGCAGCTCGTCGACGCGGGCAAGGTCAGTCTCGACACGCCCGTCGTGCAGTACCTGCCCGACTTCCGGATGGCCGACCCCGCATACGCCGAGATCACGGTCCGGATGCTCCTCGACCACTCCGCGGGGCTGCCCGGCTCCGATTACTACAACACCCTCACGACCGCGCCGAACCCCGACTACATGGCCCGCCAGTTCCTCGCCGGGCTCGCCACCGAGCGCCTCAAGACCACCCCAGGGTCCATGAGCGTCTACTGCAACGACTGCTTCACCCTCGCCGAGATGGTCGTCGCCGCGGTGAGCGGCAAGCCGTATGACCAGTACGTGACGGACGAGCTCTTCGTCCCGCTTGGGATGACGCACAGCCGCTTCCCGACCGCGGCGTTCGCCGACGACGCGTACGCCCACGCCTATGCGGACGCAACGACCACGACCGCGGACCCGCAGGAGTTCGTCAACCTCTACGGCTCGGGCGCCGTCTGGTCCACTCCCAGCGACATGGCGCACCTGGCCACGATGTTCATGAACGGCGGCGTCTACGCCGGGCATCGGATCCTCTCGGCGGCCTCGGTCGCGGAGATGGGCCGCGACCAGGTGCTCACCACGCTGGACCCGGCACCCCTGAACAACTACATCTACGGCCTGGGGTGGGACACCGTGCGCCAGCGCGGCCTCGCGGCCGTCGGCGTCACCGGGTGGATGAAGGGCGGCGATACCGCCGCCTACCACGCCGCCTTCCTCGTCGCGCCCGGCGCCAAGCTCGCGGTCGTCGTGGAGGCGGCCGGGTACACCGCGAGCTCGTCGACGGCGGAGGACCTCTCCGAGCGGATCCTCCTCCACGCCCTCGTGGCCAAGGGCACCCTGAAGAAGATGCCGACGGTCCTCGGGGCCACCAGCCTGCCGACACGCACGCCCACGGCAGCCCAGCTCGCCGCGATCGTCGGGATCTACGGCGCCGGCGCGAACACGTTCCGCGTCACCGCGGACGCGGCCGGGGCGCTGACGCTCTCGCTGCTCGCGGCGGGGGCCTGGGCGCCGCTCTCCACCGTGGCCTTCACGCTCCGCTCGGACGGGGGCTTCTGGGCCCCCAACGAGAAGGGCACGTCCATCCGGGCGGTCTCCGGCTGGGGACGGCGCTACCTGGACGTCCGGGACCGCGCGGGATACGGCCACTACCGCACGGACCTCCTCCTCGGCGAGCGCGTCCTGCCCGGGAGTCCGCTGTCGGCCGCGTGGCAGGCACGTCTCGGGAAGACGTGGCTGACGGTCACCGACGTCCCGACCTCCACGAACTGGGGCGCGCCGCCCTCGATCGGGATCGTCGGCATCCCCGACCTGCCTGGCTACGTGGGGATGGCGGGCGACGGCGGTGGGGATGGCGGAGCGACGCTCCTCGACCCGAGCACGAGCGACGCGCTCGGCGCGATGTTCCTCGTGATCCCCACGGCGCAGGGCCGGGACCTCGCCGACATCGTCTTCTTCCAGCGCGGCGGCCAGGAATGGCTCCGGACCGGGAGCGCGGTCGCGCGACCGAAGGCATCCGTGCCGATCCTCGCGTCGGGCGCGAACACGATCACCGTAGGCACCGAGGGCTACGCCGAGTGGCGCTCCGTCGCGGCAGCATCCAAGCTCGCGATCGCCGGCACGGGTGCGTGGAAGCTCTACGGCGCCGACCTCGCGGTGATCGCGTCCGGCGTCGGGAACGCCACGTCGGTCTCCGCCCCCGTGGGCGCGTACCTGGAGGTCTTCGGCAAGGCCGGGTCGACGACGACGGTGACGGTGACAGCCGCGCTGTAGCACGAACCTGATCGAGAGCGCGCGACGCGGGTCGTGCGCTCTCGATCCACCGGTCAGCGGATGCGCCGTCGCCAGAGCTTGCGCGAATGGCGCCGGCCGACGCCGCAGCGGTAGCAGCGCCCCACCCGGCCACGGTTGGCGGAGGTGCAGGCACCGCATCTCCGCGGCCCGGGCGCGGTTTGACACGGGGCTGCGGCGAAGCGTAGCCTCCGAGTTGTAGGACGACCTGTCGTCTGCTGTCCTCCCGGCCCATGTCCGCCGCGAGGCGCCGGCCGGCGCGCAGGCCGAGGCAGACCCGCCATCCCTCCTCGGAGAGGCGCCCGCCAGACGCGGAAAGGACCCGGCCGATGCCCGACGCAGACGACGCGCAGCAGGCGAAGTACTACCACCACGACATCCCGCAGCGGAACGGCGCCTTCTTCCTGAAGGGATCCGGCGCGTACGACTGGGGCATGCAGAACCGTCTCGCGCGGACGTTCCGTCCGTCGACCGGCCGGACCGTCATGCTCGCGGTCGATCACGGCTACTTCCTGGGCCCCACGACGGGCCTCGAGCGCATCGACGTGGACATCGTCCCGCTCCTCCCGTACGTGGACGCGCTCTTCTGCACGCGCGGGATCCTCCGGTCCGTCATCCCCGCGGCCCCGGCGATCCCGGTCGTGCTCCGCGCGAGCGGCGGCCCGAGCATCCTCCGCGAGCTCTCCGACGAGGAGATCGCCGTGGACATGGAGGATGCCCTCCGCCTGAACGCGTGTGGCGTCGGGGTCCAGCTGTTCATCGGCGGCCCGAACGAGACGAAGTCGGTCCACAACATGACGCGCCTCGTCGACGCAGGCCTGCGACACGGCGTGCCGGTCCTCGGCGTCACCGCGGTCGGCAAGGACATGGTCCGGGACGCCCGCTACTTCCGGCTCGCGACGCGGATCGCGGCGGAGCTCGGCGCGCAGGTCGTGAAGACGTACTACGTGCCCGATGGGTTCGAGACGGTCACCGCGTCGTGCCCCGTGCCGATCGTCATGGCCGGTGGGAAGAAGCTGCCGGAGCTCGAGGCGCTGACCATGGCATACCGGGCGATCCAGGAAGGCGCGTCCGGCGTCGACATGGGCCGGAACATCTTCCAGAGCGATGCGCCGGCCGCGATGCTCCGGGCGATCGCGGCCGTCGTCCACGAGGACATGCCGCCGGAGCGTGCGCTCGACCTCTTCGAGACGCTTCGCCGCGATTCCGGCGAATCGGTCCCGGCCTGATTCCTCGATGGTCGCCGACGCCACCCTGGCGCGCCTCCTCGGCGGCGCGCCGCACCTCTCGGTCGGGATCCTGACCGCCGATCTCGGCCACCTCGAAGACGAGCTCCGTCGCCTGGAGCGGGCGGACATGGTCATGGTCCACACCGACGTGATGGACGGCGTGTTCTGCCCGATGCTCACCGTCGGTGCCCCGTTCGTCGCGGCGCAGCGGACGAGCCTGCTCAAGGACGTCCACCTCATGATCGACGAGCCGCTCGAGAAGATCGGCCCGTTCGTCAAGGCCGGCGCGGACATGATCACGTTCCAGGTCGAGTCGGCCTCCAACCCGCACCGGGTCCTCCGCGTGATCGGCGACGCGGCCAACGTGAACGATCCCGCGCGCGGGATCCTCCGCGGGATCGCCGTCAGCCCGGGCACGCCGCTCGAGGTCCTGCCGCCGCTCCTCGACGACGTGGACTACGTCCTGCTCCTCGCGATCGATCCGGGCTGGGGTGGCCAGACATTCGCGCCGTCCACGGCCGCGCGTGTCGCCAGGGTCCGCGAGCTGATCGCCGCTTCGGGCCGGCCCATCCTCCTGGGCATCGACGGCGGCGTCACGAAGGAGAACATCGCGGCGGTCGCGGCGCTCGGAGCCGACGTGGTCGTGACCGGCAGCGCGATCTTCGACGGGACACCGGACGTCGAGTCGAACGCGCGGCTCATGCGGTCCCGGCTGGAGGTGCCTCCGCCGAGCTGAGAGTCTGCGGATGTTCCGGCCCTGACGACGAAGCAGGTCGAGGCCACGTGACAGCTGCGGCGAAGAGACCCACGGCTGTCCGGCCGGTCCAGCGAGGGTGAACGACATGCAGGAGACGCCACGCGAGCGGGTGTTGAGAGCGATCCGGCACGAGCAGCCGGAGGTGACGCCGGTGAACCTCGGCGGGATCTACGGGATCGACCGCTGGCTGGATCGTTTCGGGGCGCGGGATGAGGTGAGACTTCGCGACCTCCTCGGCGTCGACATCCAGTACGCGAGGCCGGTGCTCACCGCGGAGCCGGCCGAACAGGGCCTCGGGATCTTCGGTACCCCGGTCGACGGGGTGTTCGGCTCGGATGGCAGCGGCTACGCCTCCGCGCGGGGTGGCTACCCGCTCGCCGGCGCGGCTTCCGTCGCGGACGTCGACCGCTTCCCCTGGCCCGATCCCTCCGACTTCGACTACGCCGTCGCCGGCCGCGTGCTGCGCGGCGTCTCCGGCGGCCAGGCCCTGCGCGTCGACATGAAGTACGGGATCGCGCGTCCGGGCCGGACGCTCGAGGAGAGCGCGCAGAGCGGCCCGTGGGTCCCGCTCCTCTGCTCGCTGTTCGACCTCTTCGGATACGAGACGGCGCTGATGAACCTTCATGCGGAACCGCTCGTGATGGAGGCGGCCGTGCGGCACATCGAGGAGTTCACCCTCGAGTTCGCGCGTCGATCGCTCGAGGCCACGGCGGGCCTGGCGGACATCTTCTGGTACGGGGACGACTTCGCAACCCAGAGGGGCCTGCTGCTCTCGCCGGATCAGTGGCGCCGGTTCCTGAAGCCCACGTACCGGAAGGTGTTCGAGCTCGCCAGGAGCCACGGCGTGAAGGTCTGGTTCCACAGCTGCGGCACGTTCCGACCGGTGCTCGCGGACCTGGTCGACTGCGGGATGGACGTGTGGGAGACGGTGCAGACCCACCTCGTCGGGAACGAACCGGAAGGTCTCAAGCGGGACTTCGGGCGCGACCTCTCCTTCTATGGGGGCGTGAGCACGCAGACGACACTCCCGTTCGGTTCGCCCGAGGCGGTGCGGAGCGAGGTCCGTGAGAGGGTCCGGGTCCTGGGCGAGAACGGCGGCTACATCTGCGGACCCGATCACGGCATCATGCCGGACGTGCCGATCGAGAACGTGCTGGCGATGATCGACGAGGCGCGGCGAGCCGACGTCGTGGGCGGGTAGGCTGGTCGCCGTCCGACGCGATCGTGCGGGTCCGCTCCCGACAGGTCGGACGCGGAGGCAGGCCGAAGGACCGCCGGTCAGGCCGTCCGGATGATGACGAACTCGAAGCGGCCCTCGACGAAGTAGGTCCGGCTCCACATGAGGGGCTGAGATCCCGGCGTGAAGTGCACCTGGTCGAGCAGCAGGTACAGGCCGTTCGCCGGGCGCCCGCTCCCCCAGCCCACGTCCGCGCTCTGGACCGCGTGAAGTCGCGCGAAGGCTCGCTTGGGGCGCAGGCCCGCCTGCTCGAACAGCTCGAAGAGGCTCCCGCGGCCGACCTCGCCGGCCGTCCCCGGCGGCATGATGTCGAGCCGCAGCACGTCGTAGGAATATGCGACGACCTCGCCGTCCGAGAGCACCGCTCGCTCGACCGAGACCACGTCTGTCCCCGGCGGGACGTCGAGGTGCTTCGCGTCGTCGGCGGTCGCCGCATGCGTCTCGATCGTGCGCCACTCCATGCCGGGCTCGTGGCCGAGCTCGCGGATCGTCGCGGTGATCGACCCGAGCTCCTGGAGCCCGGCCCGGAGGGAGACCCCGAAATCGGAGACGAACGTGCCCGCGCCGTGGCGGATGTCGACGAGCCCCTGTGCCTCGAGCGACTTCAGCGCGGTCCGCACCGTCACGCGCGAGACCTGGTAGCTGGCAGCGAGCTCCGTCTCGCTCGGCACGCGCGCACCGCGCTCCCACTCGCCGGAGAGCACACGGCCCCGAAGGTCGGCCGCAAGCCATTGCGCCCGCGTCAGCGGCTGCGCGAGACCCGTCGGTGCCGCGGATCCGTCTCCTCGCATCGATCCTCCTGGTGGCGCCGCCCCGTGCGCCGCATCGGCCTGGATCCCGGTCGGGTGGGCGCCCGACCGCAGGTTCACGTCCGGGACGTGCGCGTCACGGGATCGACCGGGTATCGAAGTACGAATGGACGGACGTGAAGCGTCCGTCCCGGACCTCGACGAGGTTCACGCCGCTCGCCGGGTACCGCGTGCCGTCGTGGCCGGTCAGCTCGGCGCGCCACTCCAGCGCGGCGCGTTCTCCGATGACGAGCTCGGAATCGATCTCCACCCAGAGCCCCGGGTAGGCAGCCACGGATGCTTCGTAGTAGGCGCGGATCTCGGCGTGGCCCACCCGGCGACCGCCCGGTCCCACGAACTCCGCGTCGAGATGGTAGTGGGCCATGACGGCGTCCACGTCACGAGCGCTCTCGTCGCGCCAGTACGCCTCCGCCACGGCGCGGGGGCCGTCGCTCATCGGGTCGCTCTCCTTTCGCGGTGCGGCGTTGCCGACCGTCAGCGGGTCCGGGTCGCGAGCAGGATCTCCCCGGCTCGCTCGGCGATCGACGCGGCGACCGGGTCGGCGTGGCGCGTCGTCGCCATCATCCGGCTCGCCCGCAGGACGCCACGGGCCGCTCCCTCCCGGAGCGACTCCGGCAGGGTCTCGATGTCGGCGGTCTTCGCGAGCCCGACGATCCGGCGCATGGCCTCCGCAGCGCCGTAGCCGATCCCGTCGACGGCCACCTTCGAGAGGAAGTCCTCGAGGGTCGCGTCGGTGAAGACGCGCGGGTCGAGCCGCTCCGGCCACAGCCCGCGGAGGGTCATGTCGAACGCCCGCCACGTCTCGTCGAGCAACCCGAGCGCCCAGGCTGCCCGCTCGTCCTCGCCGAGGGCAAAGGCGCGCGCCGCCGCGATCACGTAGTTCGCGTAGGCGAGCCCGAGGTCGAACCCCACGGGCCCGTAGAACGCGAACTCGCTGTCGAAGACCTTCGTGGACCGCGGCACGCCGTCCGCCGCCGCGCGGACCATGATCGACCCCGTGTGGAGGTCGCCGTGGATGAGCGCCTCGGCCTGCGTCATGAACTGCCACTTGAGCCAGCCCATCTCGCGGACCGTGGCGTCGTCGTCGATCAGGTCCCGGGCGTCCGGCTCGTTCGCGGCGAGGACGCTGTTGCGGCGGGCAGGGCGCGTGGGCTCCGTGAGGACGAGATCCTCGGTGATCTCGCAGAGCTCGGGGTTGACCGCCGCGGCGAGGGCGGCCTTCTGCGCGTCGGGCGCCATCCCGAACACCGACGTCCCGAACGCGACATTCGCGACGTAGACGCCGACGTCGGTGGCCACGCCCTCGTGCCGTTCGCCGTGGTTCAGCGCGTGGCGCCAGACCTGGTGGTCCGAGAGGTCCTCCATCGCGAGGACGTAGCGCCCGGCGTCGTAGTCGTACAGCGTGGGGACGAGCGACGGGACGAGCGCGCCGTGGCTCCGGAGCGCCTCGGCCTCCTTCGCCGCCCGGTCCGGCGTCATCGGCCATTCCGGCCCCACGAGGCGGACG
The DNA here is from genome assembly GCA_903928275.1 of uncultured Chloroflexota bacterium. GTDB lineage: Bacteria > Chloroflexota > Limnocylindria > Limnocylindrales > CSP1-4 > CAIYQJ01. The sequence continues at coordinate 2,740 of CAIYQJ010000360.1, read as the reverse complement.
TACGGGAGCGCCTGCTTCAGGACGATCCCGGGGCCGTCGGTCGCCGAGATGATGAAGACGAGGTTCAGGTTCCCGTCGCCGACCTCGCGGACGTCGCCGATCCGGTCGCGAGGCAGGACGGCGGTGAGCGCGGGCTTGCCGGCGATGTAGTCGACGACGGTCCCGGGGGTGAGGATCTCGTATGCGTCGGGCATCTGCGTGACCTATCCGTCCTTGCGGCAGCGGGGATCGGTGGTTCGGTGGACGGGCCAGAGCGGCCGGCTCGCGATGGCGGCGGTCAGACCGCCGACACGTAGCGCGTCCGCTTCCGCGACAGCGTGAAGCTGAAGATGAGCGCGACGACCAGGACGAGCCCCTTGACGACGTCCTGTGCGTAGTACGGGACGCCAGCGATCGTCAGGCCCGTGATGAGGATGCCGAGCATGATCGCGCCGAGCGAGGTGCCCCAGGCGTTCGGCAGGTTGAGGCCCATGACGGACATGCCCACGAGCGAGACCGCGATCGAGTCGAGGAGGAGGGAGTTTCCGGCGGAGATGTCGCCCTGGCCGATGCGCGAGGCGAGGATGAGGCCGGCGGTGGCGGCGAGCAACCCCGAGATGACGTACGCGAGGGCGTGGTAGCGGCTGATCCTGATGCCGGCGAGCCGAGCCGCGTCCGGGTTCGCGCCGATCGCGTACATGATCCGACCCCAGCGCGTCCGGGTGAGGAAGATCCACATGACGAGCGTGAGGACGAGGAAGATCAGGACCGGCACCGGGATCGGACCGACGAAGCCGTTGTCGATCCAGAGGAAGTCGGCGGTGAAGTGGCCCTTCGCGAACGTGCCGTCCGGGAGCGGCATCCCGGACGACACCGACTGGCCGGAGACGAAGACGAGCTTCAAGCCCTGGATGACGAACATGACCGACAGCGTCGCGAGCATGTCCGGGATCCGGAGGCGGACGATGAGGAACGCGTTGACGAGGCCCACGCCCGCGCCTGCCACGAGGACGCCGGCGATCGCGATGATCCCGACCTGGTTGTAGATCACCATCGTCATGGCGGCGATGGTCACGGCCATGCCGGCGACGCCGCCGACCGAGAGGTCGATGCCGCCGACCACCATCGCGGTCGTGACGCCCAGGCCGGCGATCGCGATGACCGACGCGTACTTCAGCATCGACAGGATCGTCGTGGGACGGCGGAACGTGTCCTCGGTGGCGAGGAAGAGCACGAGCAGGAAGATCGTGATCGCGATCACGCCGTAACGGACGGTCCACTCCCTGACCCGCTCGCGCATCGGGACGACCTGGGCGCGAGTCGGAGCGCCCTTCCTTGCAGCTTCCATCAGGCGATCTCCGACATCCGTTCGATGATCTGGTCCCGGTTCGTCTCGGTGAGGTACGTGTCGGCCCGGACGACCCCGTCGCCGAGCACGAGGACGCGGTCCGACCCCTGGAGGATCTCGTCGACGTCGCTCGAGGTGATGATGACGACCGCCCCCTCGTGCGCGAGGGTGCGCAGCCGGAGGCCGATCGCGGCGCGGGCTCCGATGTCCACGCCGCGGAACGGCTCGTCGAGGACGAGCACGCGGGGCTCCCCGGCGAGCCAGCGACCCACGACGACGCGCTGCTGGTTGCCGCCGGAAAGCTCATCGACGAGGTGGCCGTCCCCGGTGGCGACGACCCCGAGCTGGTCGATGACCCAGCGACCGCGCTTCGCCTCGGCGCCGCGGGGGACGAGGCCGCGCGGCGCGAGCGACGAGATGAACGGCAGGGCGGCGGTCCGGCCGATCGTCCAGCCGGGCAGGAGGGCCTCGGCCGAGCGGTCCTCCGGCACGAGGAAGACGCCGTCGCGGACCGCGTCACTCGGCGAGCGGGGTGCGAACGGGCGGCCGTCGAGGACCATCGATCCCTCGGCGAAGGGGGTCGCCCCGAAGATCCCGCGGGCGAGCTCGCTCTTCCCGGCGCCGAGGAGGCCGATGACGCCGGCGACCTCGCCGGCCCGGAATGCGAGGTCCTGCGGCGGGCTGTCGGGGTGCAACCGGATGCCCTTCAGCTCGAGGCGGACGTCGGTGCCGCGCTGCTCGACGAACGACGTCTCCTCGGCGAGCACCTGCTCGCCGAGCATCGCTCTGACGACCTCGTTCCAGCCGAAGGGGCGCTCCTGCTCGAGCATGATCCGCCCGTCGCGCAGGACGACGAGCGAGTCCGCGAGCGTGTCGATCTCGCTCAGGTGGTGGGACACGTAGAGGATCGCGACGCCGGACTCCTTCAGGCCCCGGATCAGGGCGAAGAGGCGGTCGACCTCGGCCATCGACAACGCGGAGGTCGGCTCATCGAGCACGAGCATCCGCGGCTGTTGGTCCAGGGCCCGGGCGAGCAGGAGGAGCTGCTGGTCGGCGACGCCGAGGTCGAAGACGTCGCGCCGGAGGAAGTCGTCGTCCCACGGGAGCTCCAGCACCGAGGCGACGGCGCGAGCGCGCGGGAGGATCTTCCTGATGGAGAAGTACGCGCCGAAGCTGCTCTGCGCGAGCTCATCGAAGACGAGGTTCTCGGCGACCGTGAGGCCGGGGACGACGCCGTCGGCGATCCGCTGGTGGACCGTGTGGATGCCCATCGAGCGCGCGACGCTCGGCGAGCTCATGACGACCGTCTTGCCGTCCACGGCGACGTCGCCGCCATGCCCCGGGTAGACACCGGAGAGGATCTTGATGAGCGTGGACTTCCCGGCGCCGTTCGCGCCGATCAGCGCGAGGACG
>CAIYQJ010000359.1 GCA_903928275.1 uncultured Chloroflexota bacterium | reverse complement strand
GACCGCGGACGGACCCGGATCGTGTCGCCCGCGATCGCCCCGGTCGTCCCGGCGCGGCCCGCGGTCGTCGCGTCGGGGCCCGCGGTCGCCCGGGGGCGGGGTCGGCAGCGGCTGCGCCTGGGCGGCCTCACGCTTGGGGGCGGAGCCGCCGAGGGCGGAGCGCGGTGCCGCGATGATGCGCGCGGGCTCCGCGCCCATGCCGAGGACGCCACGGCTGCCCGAGGTGAGGATCTCGAAGTCGAGCTCGCCGAGATCCACGCCGAACTCCTCGCGGGCGGCGCGGATCGCCTCCTCGACGGACTTCCCCGTGAACTCGCGATATGCGTCGGTACTCATCTAACGGCGTCTCCCTCGGCGGCCCTGGCGGCCGCGCTTGCGCACGGTCGAGGCGGCGGATTCGGCCCGCTCCTCGTCCGAGCGAGAGCTCATGGGTCCGGCGGACTGGCCATCGCCCGCTGCGGTCGGCGTCTTCGGCTTGGGCGCCTGGAAGGTCACCGGGAACCGCGGCGCGTGGTCGCGCGCGAAGCCTGGCATCCACCCGAAGATCGGGAACAGGGATCCCCAGCCCACGATCAGGTACTGCTGGACGATCGAGAAGATCGTCGTGACGATCCAGTAGATGAAGAGGCCGGCGGGGAGGATCCCGCCGTACAGGACCGAGATGAGCGGGACGAACAGCATCATCTGGCCCTGCAGCTTGGCCTGCGAGTCGCCCGGCGTGGCCGGCGGCATGACCATCCGGGTCTGGACGACCTGGAGGAGCGCGGAGATGACCGCGAGGAAGCTGATCCCGAACCCGGCGATGGCGAACAGCGTGGACGGGTACGCCACGTTGAGGCCGCCGAGCCACGGGACGACGGTGTTCAGGCAGGGCTGGACGAGCCCGTTGATGTAGACCGGGGCCGACGGGCAGTCAAGCTGGATCACCTGGACGCCGAGCACGTTGAGCATGGCGTTCGGGTTGTAGTTCGTCAGCCCGCCGGAGATGACCGAGTACATCGGGATGAGGAACAGGAACGTGATGAGCGTGGGGAAGCAGCCGGCGAGCGGGTTGACGCCGCGCTCCTTGTACAGCTCCATCGTCGCCTGCTGGACCTTGGCCTTGTCGCCCTTGTAGCGCTGCTGGAGCGCCTTCACCTCGGGCTGGACAAGCTGCATCCGCCGCTGGCCGACGATCTGCTTGCGGAAGACCGGGACAAGGATCACCCGGACGATGAGGGTCAGGATGACGATCGAGATGCCCATGTCCTTCACGACCTGGTCGATCCCGACGAGCACGATGAAGAGGGCCTGGAAGATCGGCGTGAAGAGCCACGCGAGCAGGCTGATCGGGTCGGCGCCCGGCTTCGCGGGAACGAGCGGCGTCTGCGTCGGGTGGATCGTGGCGCTCGCGCCGGGGGCGGTGCTGCCGCCGGCCTGCGGGACGCAGGCCGCCACGACGAGGACGACGAGGACGATCAGCGCGATCGGCGCGAGGAGGCGGGCGAGGCCGCCCGCGCGCGCCATGAGGGCGCGCATGTCCGTGGATCGGAGATGCTGCATCACGGGACGGGGTCGTAGCCGCCCGGGTTCCACGGGCCGCAACGGACGATCCGCTTCATGCCGAGCCAGGAGCCGCGGAGCAGGCCGTACTTGACGATGGCCTCCTCCGTGTAGTGGCTGCACGATGGGTAGAACCGGCAGCTCGCGGGAAGCCAGGCGAAGAGGACGCGGTACGCCTTGATGAGGACGACCCCCACGGACGAGCCGATGGACGTCACGGCCGCTCGTCCTGCAGCACGCCCGAGCGGACCAGCAGGCGGTCGAGTGCCTCGGCGAGCGACGCCTGGCCGACGGCCGCGCTCTGGGGCCGCGCGACGATGAGGACGTCCCACCCGGCCCGGAGCCGGGGGGCGTCGGCCCGGAGGATCTCGCGGATGCGGCGCCGCACGCGGTTGCGGACGACGGCGCCGCCGACCCGCTTGCCGGTGGCGATGCCGAAGCGTGCGACGGGCATGTCGGTGCGTCGCACACGGATCGACATGAGGGCGGACGCGCACGACGACCCGTCGCGCTGCAGCGCGGTGAAGTCGGAGGGTCGTGTCAGCATCACGAGCCGCGGGCGGTCGGCGCCGCGGGCCGCGCTCAGGCCGAGAGCTTCTTGCGGCCCCGGGCGCGTCGACGGGCGAGCGTCCGACGGCCCCCGGAGCTCTTCATCCGGGCCCGGAATCCGTGCTCCTTGGCCCGGTGCCGCTTCTTGGGCTGATACGTCTGCTTCATCGGAGTGTCGTCCGGTCCTTCCCATCGGGGCCTCCGGGACGAGGTCTGGGCTCCCGGGAGGCAGCGAACGCGCCGGAGCGCACAGAGGCGCGTCGGCGCGTCGACATCCGGCAAAGTATATGGACCGGGTTCCGAGAGTGTCAAACGCAGGGACGCATCCCGGCGCGCCGGTGATCACGCACAGAATACTCCCGGGGGGTATCCCGTGAGGCGAGCCCGAACGCCTTGCGACGTCCGTCCGGGCGGTGCTATCGTTCCCTGCGCCCCCGACGCCGGGATGGTCGAGGGCGGGCCCTCGATGCCCCCGCGAGCGGAGCCCAGGGTGCTCGGCGTCACGCCGGCGAACTTGTCGTCGGCCTCGTCGGTCGCCCACGGGACCTCTCCCCTGGCCTCGTCCGCGCACCGCAGTGATCGACCGTACAACGACCGGAACGGATGGACGATGGACGCGAAGCACGTCTGGCGAGCTGCGTTGGGGGAGCTGCAGGTCTCGCTCTCTCCAGCCAACTACGAGACGTGGCTGAAGAACACCGCCCTCGTCGACGTGGACGGTGCCCGGTTCCGGATCTCGGCTCCCAACGGGTTCGCGCGGGACTGGCTCGAGACGCGCTACCGGTCGCTGATCTCGCAGACCCTCGCGCGCGTGGTCGGGTACAGCGTCCAGGTGGAGTTCGTCGTCGAATCGCCGGCTGCCGCTGCCGCCGCGGAGCAGGTCGCCGCCCCGGTGCGCGTCGAGGCCACGCGAGTCGGCGCGCCGGAGGGCGCGGCCACCAGCCTCAACCCCCGGTACACGTTCAGCAACTTCATCGTCGGCTCTGCCAACCGCCTCGCGCATGCCGCGAGCCTCTCCGTCGCCGAGCGGCCGGGCCACGCGTACAACCCGCTCTTCCTGTACGGCGGGGTCGGGCTCGGCAAGACCCACCTCATGCACGCGATCGGGAACGCGGTGATCGCCCGCTACCCGCGCAAGCGCGTCGTCTACGCCACGAGCGAGAAGTTCACGAACGAGTTCATCACGAGCATCCAGCAGGGCCGGATCGACGAGTTCCGGAATCGCTACCGGCGGATCGACCTCCTCCTGGTGGACGACATCCAGTTCATCGCGGACAAGGAACGCACGCAGGAGGAGTTCTTCCACACGTTCAACGCGATCCACGAGGACGGCAAGCAGATCGTCCTCTCGTCCGACCGGCCGCCCAAGCAGATCGTCACGCTCGAGGAGCGGCTCCGGAGCAGGTTCGAGTGGGGGCTCATCGCCGACCTCACCGCGCCGGACCTCGAGACGCGCATCGCGATCCTCCGGGCAAAGGCCGAGGAGATGGGCGTCTCCCTGTCGGCGGACGTCGTGGAGTTCATCGCGCGGAAGATCGTGAGCAACATCCACGAGCTCGAGGGCGCCCTGAACCGGATCGTGGCCTACGCGAGCATGCAGGGCCAGCAGATCGACATCGCGCTCGCCCAGGCCGTCCTCAGCAACGTCCTGTTCAACCCGAAGAAGCGCCAGGTCACGCCCGAGCGCATCGCCCGGGCCGTGTCCGAGTACTACGGCGTCGCGATGGATCAGCTGCAGGGCCAGAAGCGCGACAAGGCGATCGTCGTGCCGCGCCAGATCGCGATGTACCTCATCCGCGCCGAGACGGACGTCTCGCTCATCCGGATCGGCCAGGAGCTCGGCGGCCGGGATCACTCCACGGTCCTGCACGCATGCGACAAGATCGACCGGGAGTCGGCGGTCAACGACGAGCTTCGTCGCGACATCGCGGCCGTGCGGGAGATGATCTACTCCGACTGATCACGGCCTTCGTCCGCCAACGCGGTACAGCCCGGGCCGGATCCTGGAGGGCTGCGCCCTGCCGGTGCCCAGTGGAGCCGGATGCGTCATATGCCTCGATTCGGTGGATAAGGGGGGCGTATCGGTGGATAACCGTTGCCGGTTGTGGACAAGGGCCGCCCCTTCCCGCACCCCGCGCCGGGGGCGCCTCCGGGCGTGTCGGAGCTGTCCACCCCCCGTCCGCCGGCCCACGCCGGCCGAGGGGCGACGTGTCCACGGCCGACCGGGAGGTGTCCACAGCCGTTCCGTGCACGGCCGAGCGTGGCCGTCCACACCATCCACGCGCATATGACTACGACGGTGAGGGTCTCAAGGATGAGAAGATACGCGGAGACCACGCGGGCTCGTCCGGGACCGGGCACGCGTGCCCGCTGTCCGCTCGGCATGCGGCTCACCGGCCGGTAGCCAGGAGACCACCGCTCGTGAAGCTGTCGATCATCCAGGAGAACCTGGCCCGCGGCCTCTCGGTCGTGAGCCGGGCGGTCTCCACGCGCGCTGCGCTCCCGGTGCTCTCGAACGTCCTCCTCCGGACCCGGGACGGCGGTCTCGAGCTCACGGCCACGAACCTCGAGATCGGTATCACGCACTGGGTCCCCGGCAAGGTCGACGAGGACGGGTCCATCACCCTGCCGGCGAGGCTCTTCGCCGACATCGTGACGTCGTTGCCGAACATGCGGATCGACCTGGAGCTGCTGGCGGACGAGCGCGTGCACGTCACGTGCGGCCGGTTCGAGACCCACATGAAGGGCATGGCAGCCGACGAGTTCCCGCAGATCCCTTCCGCCGGCGAGAGGCCGACGACGCGGGTCGCCCAGAAGGTGCTGCGCCGCGCGCTGGCGGAGGTGGCGTTCGCCGCCGCCTCGGAGGAGGCCCGCCCGATCCTGACCGGCGTCCTCTCGCGGTTCGAGGGCGACCGGCTCACGCTCGCCGCGGCCGACAACTACCGGATCGCCATCACGACGATCGCCACGCTCGATCCCGTCGAGGACACGAGCGTCGTGGTCCCGGCGCGCTCGTACCACGAGCTCCTGCGGATCCTGTCCGACGTCGACGACCCGGTCGAGATCGTGCTGTCGCCGAGCCGGAACCAGATCATGTTCCATCTCGAGAGCACCCAGCTCGTGAGCCGGCTCATCGATGGCCAGTTCCCCAACTACCAGCAGGTCCTCCCGAAGGAGCACGCCACGCGGGCTGTCGTCGACCGCGAGGAGCTCCTTCGTGCCGTGCGTCCGGCCGCTCTGCTCACGCGCGAGTCCACGAAGATCGTCAAGCTCCACGTCGGGGGTGCCGGCGCGGCCGGGATCTCCGTCACGGCCGTTTCGGAGCTCGGCGACCACCAGAGCGAGGTCGACGCCACGGCGGAGGGCGATGGGACGACGATCGCCTTCAACGCGACATACCTGACCGACGTGCTCCAGAACGTCGACGCGGACCAGTTCGCCATCGAGCTGAACGGCCCGCTCTCACCGGGCGTCTTCCGCCCGGCCGACGGACGCGAGTACACGCACGTGGTCATGCCGGTGCGCACGGCCTCGTAGGCCGGGCCGGACCCGCAGCGCACCGGACCGCGGGGCACGCCACGCTCTCGACGCTCGGGCTCGTGGGCTTCCGCGGCTACGCCGAGCTCCGGGCCACGTTCGGCGCGGGGCCGCAGCTCGTCTGGGGACCCAACGCGGCCGGGAAGACGACCCTGCTCGAGGCGATGGTCCTGTGCGCCCGGGGGCGCTCGCACCGCGCGACGAGCGACGCCGAGCTCATCCGCTGGGGCGACCCGTTCGCGCGCGTGGAGGCGGCTCTCGTCGAGCCCGCCGCGACGATCGAGATCGCCCTCGTGCGGGACGGGCCGGCCGCCGGCAGGAAGCGCGTCCGCGTGAACGGCGTGCCGCGTCGGCCCACGGCACTCGGCGGCGCGGTCCGTGTCGTCCTCTTCGCCCCGGAGGAGATGCTCCTCGTCGTCGGGTCGCCGGGCCTGCGCCGGGATGCGCTCGACCGCGTCGCGGGCGACCGCTCGCCCGCCCACGCGCGCGCCACCGCCATGTACGAGCGCGCCCTGCGCCAGCGCAACGGCCTCCTGAAGTCCATCCGCGAGGGGTCCGCCGCCCGTGACCAGCTCCGCTACTGGGACGACGTCCTCATCGCGGCCGGCGGAGCGGTCATCGCCGGCCGACTCGCGGCACTCGCCGCCCTCGCCGGGCCGCTTGCCGCCGCGCACGGGGAGATCGCCCCGGACGAGGGACCGCTCGAGCTCCGCTACGTCGGGAGCGCGGCACAGCGCCCCGGTGAGGAGCCGGGAGAGGCCCTGGCGCGGCGGCTGGCCGAGACCGCCGACAAGGAGGTCTGGAACGGCACCACGCTCGTGGGGCCGCACCGCGACGACGTCGCGTTCCTCCTCGGGGACCGCGAGATGGCCGGGACCGCGTCGCGCGGCCAGCAGCGCTCGGCGATCCTCGCGCTCAAGCTCGCCGAGCTGGACCTCCTGGCGCGACTCGACGGCCGGCCGCCGCTCCTCCTGCTCGACGATGTCTTCAGCGAGCTCGATCCGGCGCGGCGCGCCCACCTCGTCCGGCGTATCGCGGAGCTCCCGCAGGCCTTCGTGACGACGACGACCCTCGACGACCTGGACCCCGAGCTCCGCGCCATCGGGACGGCATGGCGGGTCGAGGCGACGGAGGGCGGCGGGGCACGGATCACCGCCGGCGGCGAGCGGTGAGCCCGGCGCGGCGCCCCATGCGGCGCGTGGGCGACCTCCTCCCGGAGACGGCGCGCACGCTCGGGCTCGAGGAGGAGCTTCGACTCGCCCGGGCGACTGCGGCGTTCGCCGTCCTGCTCGACGAGCGGGTCCCGATCGCCGCCGGCGCCGCGCGCCTCCTGCGGCTGACGCCGAGCGCGATCATCGTCGAGGTCGACCACCCGGTCGTCGGCCAGGAGGTCCGCCTCCGCGCCGGAGAGCTCCTCGAGGCCTTCGCGACCCTGCCGGGCGGCGCCCGGGCGGCGGCGCTCCGGATCGTCACGCGGCGCGAGTAGGGCCTCCGGCCGGGGCCGCCCGACTCGCCGCGTATACTCGGCGCGGCCGTCGCGACGCACGATGGCCGCTGCGGCAGTCGTCGCCGCGACCCTTCGACCCCCCGCGCTGACCGAACGGATGGCTGCCCGCCTGCACATGAAGCTCGGCGTCCTCGCCGAGCTGGACCGACTCCCCGACTCGCCGGACACGACCGTCGTCGTCGAACCGACGGTCGGATCGACCGCGCGCTCCAAGGGCAACCTCTACCTCGTCGTCACCGGCCCGGCCGGGGTCCCGCGGGCGCGGGACGCGACCCGCCTCGTGGCCGAGGCGATCCGCGACGAGTACTTCTACGACGAGTCGGCCGGACTCCAG
>CAIYQJ010000358.1 GCA_903928275.1 uncultured Chloroflexota bacterium | reverse complement strand
CCCCGTGGCGGAGGACGTCGACCGTCCCGCGCTCGTCGATCTGCTTCGCGAGACGCTCGGCGAACTGGGCCCGGGCGCCGTCGGGTCCGCCGTGGACGGCGACCAGCCGGTCCCAGGCGACGGGCTGGGTCTCGGTGAGGAAAGCGAAGAGCTCGGCGATGTCGAGCCCGCGGACGCGGTCGAAGTCCGCACTCCACTCGGGCTTCGTCCCCCACTTGCAGACGCGATACCCACCGGCCTCGACGAGCGAGCCGGTGATCGCGTCCTCGAAGCCGCGCTCGTCGGGCTTCACGCGGCGACCCCCGGAATCTCGAGCTGGCCCGTGACGGCGGCGGTGCTGAGGGCCTGGCGGCGCTCGAGGAGAAGGTCGATCTGCTGCGAGATCAGGTTGGTCGCCTCCGTGGCGCAGGCCCGAGCCCGGGCCACGGCCACTTCGATCTCAGCTTGGTCGCTCAACGAAGGCATGAGGACTGGGGCAGACAGCACGGTCTCGGCGCTCAGGTTGTCCATGGTGCTGCCGACGGACGCGGTCTCGAAGTACGCCCGCAGGGGTGCCGATGAGAGAAGCATCGAAAGGTATCCGGGTCGGAGGGGTGATTGCCGGAGCCGCAACCGCATCGACCCGGTTCCACACACGTACCCAGCGGAGCCGGCATCGACACGCGCGACTCGCCCGAGCTCCCCGCGTCGCGCCAGGACGATGTCGTCCACATCGAGGACGTGCCGCGAAAGCTCGCGCCGTTTCGCCTCGTCGACAGCCATTCCCGAGCTCGGCACGATCTCACCGGCGACCAGGTGCATCGGGTTGATGACTGGCGTGCCTCCCTCCACATACTCCTCGGCGTGGAGCTGGCTCCCGAACGGTCCGGTCTGCGCCTCGACGCCGAGATGGCGCAGAGATGTCTCTCGCCATGACGGTGGGCGGCCCGTGAAGTAGCCGGACGCCTCCGCCGCACTCCGCGGAGCTCCGACCAGGCCCAGCACCCGGCGCTCGACCTCCGAACCGAGTCGCTCGGCGATGGCATCGCGCTGCCGCCTTCGCCAGTCCAACAGAGCGTCGATGCGAGCCGTTTCCGCGTCGAGGTAGCCGACGATCGCCCGCTGACCCGCAAGACTGGGTACGTCAATCGAGAGGTTCTGGTACTTGCCGGCGCTGAAGTTGTCGATGGTGGACCGAACTGCGCCCACGTTCACCTGGTCGAGGAACGGAGTTGCCTGAGCCCAGAACGAGATGAACCTCGGATCGACTCGCGGGCCCGGCCTGAACCGCACCAGGTACCCGGCATAGCAGGCAGGGAGATCGGTCAGGTGGAGGTAGGTTCGACCGATTGTGCCGGCCGCACTCATCAAGATGTCGCCCCGGACAACGGGGGCACGAGCAGCCGTGGCGGGGGGCAGCGACGCGAACGTGTCGTCCCTCAAGACGGTGGGGCCCCCGATGTCCGTCGTGCGGATGTACCTGGGCCAAGCCGGATCGTCGAACTCCGCCGGCTCTCCAACGCCGTTCGTGATGGGCAGAGCGGCAAGGTACTTCAAGCGGGTCCGCTGCCAGGTCACGTCGTGACCTCGCGGAGCAACCTCTGGATCTCTTCCTCCAGCCCTTTGATCTCGGCGTCGATCTCTTCGAGCGGCCGCGGCGGGAGGTAGCGGTAGAACTGGCGGGTGAGCGGGATCTCGTAGCCGGTCTTCGTCTTCGGGTGGTCGACCCAAGCATCGGGCACAAAGGGCAGGACCTCGGCCGTCACGTACTCGTCGACAGCACGCCGGTACCGTGGAGTTGCCAGGCGCTCGGTCGGGTCAGTGTCGTAGTGCTCGACGGGTCCGGGCAGCGGGACGTTCTCGTTGTCGCGCAGGTCGGGGTCGGGCTCGGGATTGCCCTTCCGGTCGGCGATGACGGGCGCGTCGGGGTCGCGGACCGCGAGCGCGTCCCACGCGGTCTTCTCGATCGCCTTCGGGAGCGCGCCGAGCCGTCCAGACATCTCCGCACGGTCAGCCGTCGACGTGCCTCGTAGGGCCTCGAGCCGCTCGACGAGCGCGAGCCGTTCGGCTTCGGTGAGCTTCCCCCACCCCGGTGATGCCTCGATCGCCGGCAGGGTCGCCTCAGTCACCTCCCACCGCAGTCGCAGCGACCGTTCGACGGTGATCCGCTGAAACCCGAAGGACTCGTTCGGGAGGATCTTCACCCGCTCGTCGTCGGCGAAGGCGCCGTAGAGGCGGACGATCTCGGCGATCTGATCGGCACTGATCTCCTTGCGCTTCTCGCCGAGGCTCTTGCGCATCTTCACGAAGGACTCGCGGGCGTCGATGAGCTGGACCTTCCCGCGGCGCTCCGGACGCTTGCGGTTCGTGACGATCCAGAAGTACGTGCTGATGCCGGTGTTGTAGAAGAGCTGGTCCGGCAGGGCGACGACCGCCTCGAGCCAGTCGTTCTCGATGATCCAGCGCCGGATCTCGCTCTCACCTGAGCCGGCGCCGCCGGTGAAGAGCGGCGAGCCGTTGAAGACGATCGCCAGTCGGCCACCGCCGTCCTCGGGGCGCTTGAGCTTGCTGATCATGTGCTGGAGGAAGAGGAAGCTCCCGTCGTTGATCCGCGGGAGACCGGCCCCGAAGCGGCCGGCGAAGCCGAGCTTGTCCGCCTCGTCACGAATCTCGCGCTCGACCTTCTTCCACTCGACGCCGAACGGCGGATTCGCGAGGAGGTAGTCGTACCGCTGCCCGCGGAAGGCGTCCTCGCTGAAGCTGTTGCCGAGGCGGATGTTCGACGCCTTCTGACCCTTGAGCATCATGTCCGACCGGCAGATCGCGTAGGTCTCGGCGTTGAGCTCCTGGCCGTACCCCTCGAGGCGGGAGCCGGGGTTGAGCTCGCGGAGGTACTCGCCAGCCACGGAGAGCATCCCGCCGGTGCCGCACGCGGGGTCGAGCATCGT
>CAIYQJ010000357.1 GCA_903928275.1 uncultured Chloroflexota bacterium | reverse complement strand
CTCGTCATGCGGACGTGGTCCAGGTTCTTCATGAGGACGAGCGGGTCCATCGCGGCGAGATCCGACGGGTGGTACATCTGCTCCATGGGCGCATGATAGCGGGAGAGGCTGGCGGCCCGGCGCGCTGTGCAGACGCGTCCGGCCCGCCGCCGCGAGGGAGGGATCCGGGATGCTGGCAGTGTTCGTCACCGCTCTCGTCACGTGGGTGCTCGTCCTCGTCCTGAACTTCCTGAACTTCGGCAGCTTCCTCGTTGACGGGACCATCGCCGTCCTGGGTGGGTTCGTGGCGGGCATGTTCGTGCCGTGGCTGCTCGCCCGGCGCGCGCGCGACCGCCGGCGCTGATCCGCTCGGCGCGGCGCGACCCTCCCGTATCGGCAGACCGACAGCTTCCCCACGGACGCGAGGACGGAGAGCCGTGATGCCTGGACCCGACGCCATTCCCGACCTGGCAGCCGCAGTGGCCGAGTTCGATCAGGAGACCCGCGACGACATCGCGTTGGCCCTGTGGATGGAGGAGCTCGACCTCGCCGCGATCCCGGCGGGCGCGGCGACGCACCTTGCCGATCCGAAGAACAGCCCGGCCGCTCACGGCGACCGGATGCGGCGCTTCATCAGGTACCTGGTCGACCATCCCGTCTCGCACAGTCCGGACTATCGGAAGGTGTACGCGCGGCTCCTCGACGTGTGCGGGGACCTGTCCCCGCACCAGGCGTACGCTATCCAGGCCGGGTTCCTCGGCCCGCCCGCGGCGGTCGGGTACGACATGGTCCCGGCACCCGCCGACCTGCAGTTCCCGCGCGATCACCTTCCCAAGCCTCGCAGCCAGGTCGGGTGGCACTTCATCGTGGGGAGCTGCTGGGGCAGTGACGGGAAGGAGTACGGCGTCGAGCTGATGTTCTTCCAGACCGCCCTGTACCCCCCGGCAGTCGCCGCGGGGTTCGGCCTGTCGGACGACGAGAACCAGACCGTGGAGCTGCAGTTCGCCATCAGCGAGGCCGGCGGCCGTCACTTCCAGGCGGTGCCGGTCGTCCTCGCCGGGACGAGCGGCCTGGTGGACTGGCAGGCCGACCCGTTCGTGTACCGGCTGGGGCGCAACAGCATCCGCTGCCATCGCAGCGGCGAGCTGTTCCCCCTCACGATCCAGGCGTGGGGCGTGGACCGGGGGACCGAACCGCATCGCACGCTGTCGATCGACCTCACGTTCTCCTCCGGCAAGGAGACCCTGCTCCAGGGCGACGGCGGATGCATGCCGAGCGTCGACGGCATGGGGTCGCTCTACTACTCGATCCCCGCCCTGCGGCTCGACCCCGCCGTCAGCACGCTCCGGCTGGATGGCACGTCGGTCGCGCTGGAGCGCGGCACGTTCTGGTTCGACCACCAGTGGGGAGCGATCTCGGGCGTCCCCGCGTCGCCCGTCCTGCGCGCGGCGAACAACTCCTCGGAGCCCGCGCCGGGTGGCTGGGACTGGTTCATGGCCCAGTTCGACGGCGAGCGCCAGCTCACCGTCTTCGCCCCCCACGCGAACGCCCGGAGGCAGTTCTACCAGCAGACCGGCGAGGTGCCGCCGGGGACGATGTCCGCCGCCGTAGCGGGGACCTACATGGATCCCGACCGGCAGACGCGGATCATCCGGGGCACGCTCGACGTCACCGAGTGGGTCAGGGCCGATCGCTCGCCCGACCCCGCGCGGTATCTCGTCACCGACACGTGGTATCCGGCGAGATGGGCGTTCCGATTCGCGGAAGGGGTCCCCGACGACATCGCGGACTTCACGATGACACCGATCGTGAGCGAGGCGCAGTCGGGCTTCTTCGCCAACGGCGCCCAGTACGCCGAGGGGGCCGTCGTCCTCCGGGACGCGGGCGGCTCGGAGATCGGGCGTGGCTTCGCCGAGTCGGTCGCGTACGCCGACACCCGCCGGACCGCGCACCGCCTGGCGGGTCTCGACGAGTCCCCCGGGTCCATCGAGGCGCTGCGGACGCCTACCCTGTCGATCGCGGACCGGCTCGCCAATGCTCTCTACGTGACCACGCACAAGAAGGAGCTCGAGGCCATCATCGAGGCATCGGCGGGCCTGGAGTTCTTCGTCGGCTCGTGACCGGCGGGTGAAGGCCTCGTCCCCGGGCACCCCGGTCTGACCGCACGGCGGCATGATCTGCACGGGCGAGTCCTACAGGAACATCGTGAAGTCCACCTTCGCCAAGGGCGCGTCCCTGGAGGATCCGGCGCATCTCTTCAACGCGAGTCTCGACGGAAACGCACGGCGCGCGATCGACATCCGCGAAGGCGAAGACGTCGACGAGCCCGCGTTCAAGACGCTCGTTCGCCAGGCGGTCGCCCTCGACAGCTCCGGCACATCCAGGCCCCGGAAGAAGGCGACGTCCTGAGTGAGCTCGCACCCGGACTGATCCGACCTCTGCGCCGAGGCGCCCGACGGACTTTCGTTGCGGATCGAGTCGCCCGAGACGTTCGCGCGAGGGCGGGACCGCCGCGGGCCCCACACGGCCCGTCAACGACCCGACACGTCGACGCGACCCGACGGGGAAGAACGGCTAGGCTGTGCGCCGCACGTCCCCGTAGCTCAGTGGATAGAGCAGCCGCCTTCTAAGCGGAAGGTCGCAGGTTCGAGTCCTGCCGGGGACGCTTTGGCGACTCTTCCGGCATGGCCCCCTGCGGGCGTGGTCTTCGACGGCTCGTCCGCCAGCCGCGGAGGGCCGACTGCGCAGGGCTGGCTGGCCGACTCGCATGGCGTGTCCGCCTCGCGGCCCACGGCGAAGCCGAGCGCGCGCCGCCTTCACGCCTGCAGCGCGTCGCCCAGGGTCTCCGCCAGCCGGTGCATGTCCTCCTCGTCGTAGCGCTGGTCGCAATGGACCGAGAGGATCCGCCGCGAGAGGGCGAGGTCCGCCCGACCGACTCCGCGGTCCCGCGACGGGTCGAGGGGCCAGAGGACGGTGGGGACCACGGCACGCTCGACGAGCGCCCGCCGAGCGTGGTCCCGATCCCCCTCGGCGTCGAAGACGATCGTGAGCGCGAATGCGACGCCACCGGCAGGCGGCAGGAGGAGGCGGGCATGGGGCGGCATCCCGACCTCGTCCCGGAGCGTCTCGAAGTTGAGTCGCCTCCGCTCACGCCACGCTTCCGTGGGCATGTGCGGCAGGAGTGCCCGGGACACGGGCGCGATCCCGGGAGGTGGCGTCGAGTCGGTGCGCCGTGCCGCGCTGCGCGCGAAGGCGCGGAAGCGCAGGCGATCGTCGAACGGTCCGACCCGCTCGTCGAGCCGGAGGAGCGCCGCTGCGAGGCGCTCCAGACCCGGCCAGGCCTGGTCGTCCGCTCTCGGTGGCTCCGGTGGGATCTCCAGCCGCCTGGGCGACCAGACGGCCCCGCCGTCGGGGATCGGGAGGGTCTTGCGGAGCGACGCGAACGCATAGTCGGCGCGGCTCCCTCGCGCCCAGGCGGACCCGAGGTCGTGCGAGTGGTCCTCGACGACCACGGCGCCCTGGACGACGGCGTGGGCGGCATCGGGTCCGCTCCGGATCCCCAGTTGGTTGGCGACCACGACGACGTCCCCCGGAGCGGCAGGGATCGCCTCGAGGGCCGGGGGTGCCGCCAGGTCGTGGTCGGGAGAGGCGCGAAGCTCGACGCCCTCCGGCGCGAGGACGGCGAGCGCGGCCGGGACCTCCGGGCAGTAGTAGCTGGGGAGCCAGACGCGCCGCCATCCGTGTCGCCGCGAGCCCCAGCGAACGAGGGCGACGAGCGCGTCGCTGCCGGACGCGAACAGCGACGCCTCCCTCAGCCACGGCAGCTCGTCCACCACGATCCCGCGCCCTCCATCCCGCGACGACGGCGCCATCGCGCGCGCCGTCCCGGCTTCCGCCGGCATGTCCCGCAGCACCCCTGCCGCACTGCCTATGATGGCGCGGGGGTTCCGCATGTCCCAGGCAGGAGTGGTCCATGTCCCGTCTCTCGCGGTACGTCCGGATCGGCGCAGCATCCATCCTCGTCGGCGCGCTCGCGGTCCCGGTCGCCTCGGCGGCGGAGCCGGTCGCCGCGTCTCTGACGATCACGGTCCCGACGGCGCCGATCGTGTGCCGCCAGGAGACCGAGGTCTCCGTCCTCGTCCTCGACGCGAACGGCGCCACGATCGCAGGCGTGAGGGTGAGCTGGGGGCTCGCGCCGGTCGTGAGCTCGCAGGATGCCGTCACGGAGCCGGTCTCGACCACGGGCTCGCAGGGCGTCGCAACGACGAAGGTGTGGATCGACTGCATCCCGGGTGGCCGGACGCTCCTCGTGAAGGCGGATGGCGCGATCGCGGCACAGCCGCTCGCGATCTCCGCCGAGGGGATGCCGGCGGCGACGTCCACGCCCGCGCCGACGACGGTCGCGGCGACGAAGTTGACGATCACGCTCCCGTCGTCGCCGATCGCCTGCGAGAAGCACACGGAGATCTCCGCCCTCGTGACGGACGCGAGTGGCGGGACGATCGCCGGGAAGACGGTCACGTGGACCCTCATGCCGTTCGCGAGCACGCAGGACAGCTGGACGGACATGGCGTCGGTCACCGGCTCGCAGGGCGTCGCGACGACGCAGGTCTGGATCGCGTGCGTCCCGGGTGACAGGGCGATCAACGCCTCGGCCGACGGCGTGACCGCGAGCGCCCAGCTGGTGGTCTCCGACGTCGGGATGCCCGCCGCCACGGCGCCCGCGCCCACCGCGCCGGCGGCAGGCATCACCGTTCCGCCCACGTGGACCGAGCCCATGACCCCGGAGCGGGGGAGCGTCCCCGCGGGGCTGCTCCTCGGCGGGGCCGCAGGCCTGATGGGTCTCGCGGCGTTGCTCCTGGCGGGGGTGCGCTCGGCTGCGAAGCGCTGACGGAGCGTCCGGGCGCGGATCGCGAACCGTCGACCGCCGGATCGGCATCCCGACAGGCGACCGAGCCAGCCGCCCCGGTCGCGCGGTGGCCCGACGTCTGTCGGGGCCGACACCTGTCGGGCCTCGCGCCTTGACAGATCGCGGTCGCGCCGGGTACCACCAGCGGATGCACAGCCCTGAGCCGGTCAAGGTCGGGCCGTGGCGGCGGCGATCCCGCGACACGGCCTACTCGAACCCGTGGATCGAGGTCTACCACGACGAGGTCGATCGTCCCGACGGCAACCCGGGCATCTACGGCGTCGTCCACTTCCGATCGGCGGCCGTCGCCGTGGTGGCCGCGGACGAGGTGGGCCGTCTCCTGCTCGTCGGCCAGCACCGGTACTCGCTCGATGAGTACAGCTGGGAGCTCCCGGAGGGCGGCGTGGGTGAGGCGGAGAGCCTGCTCGCGGGCGCGCAGCGGGAGCTGCGCGAGGAGACGGGATACGACGCCGCCGCGTGGCGGCAGCTGTGCCGGGTCAGCGTCTCGAACTCGGTGACCGACGAGCGGGGCGCCATCTTCCTCGCGACCGGCCTCCGGCCGGGCGAGGCCGCGCCGGACGAGACGGAAGACCTGGCGTTGCGGTGGGCGACCCTCGACGAAGTGCTCGATGAGATCGACCGCGGTGAGATCCATGACCTGCTGACGATCGCGGGCGTGAGCCGCCACGCGGTGGAGCTCCTGCGCGGGCCCCGGCGGCCGTGATCACGTGCGGGCCCTTCCGGATGGGACTGCCGCGCGCCGCTAGCATTCGCACGGGCAGGCGGCCCGCGCCGCGACGTCTGCCCGGACGATGCTCGGCGCCCACGACCATGACAGCCCGGAGGGACCAGCGATGACGGTGAGCGACCGGGCCGGGCTGCCGGCCGACCCCCAGAGCCTCGTGGATGTCGATCGGCTCGTCGCCGCTTACTACGACCGGCGGCCGGATCCGGCCGTGCCGTCGGAGCGGGTCGCGTTCGGGACGTCGGGCCACCGCGGGTCGTCCCTGACCGGCTCGTTCAACGAGGAGCACATCCTCGCGACCACCCAGGCGATCTGCGACTACCGGCGCCGCGAGGGGATCGGCGGGCCGCTCTTCCTCGGGCGTGACACGCACGCGCTCTCGGAGCCCGCATTCCGGACCGCGATCGAGGTGCTCGTCGCGAACCGCGTTGGCGTGCTCGTCGATGCGGCCGATGGCTTCACGCCCACGCCTGCGCTCTCGCACGCGATCCTCGTCCACAACCGCCACGGGAGCGGCGGCACTGCCGACGGGATCGTCGTCACGCCGTCCCACAACCCGCCCGAGGACGGCGGCTTCAAGTACAACCCGCCGTCGGGTGGTCCCGCGGACGCCTCGATCACGAAGGCGATCGAGGACCAGGCGAACGACCTGCTCCGGGCCGGTCTGCGCGGGGTCCGGCGCGACACGTTCGACCGGGCGGCCGGGGAGGTCGGCCGTTACGACTTCATGGGGACGTACGTCGACGACCTCGACTCCGTCGTGGACATGGAGGCGATCGCCGGCTCCGGTCTCCGCCTCGGTGCGGACCCGCTCGGCGGCGCCGCGGTGCACTACTGGGGCGCGATCCGCGACCGCTACGGTCTCGACCTCACCGTCACGAACGAGATCGTCGACCCGCGCTTCGCATTCATGGCCTGCGACTGGGACGGCCGGATCCGGATGGACCCCTCATCGCCCTACGCGATGGCGCGCCTGGTCGGCCTCCGCGATCGGTTCGACCTGGCGCTCGGCAACGACACGGACGCCGACCGGCACGGCATCGTCACCCCGGCGGCCGGGTTGCTCGACCCGAACCACTTCCTCTCCGCCGCCGTGGGGTACCTGTTCGGTGGCGCGCGGTCGTGGGGCGCGGACGTCGCCGTGGGCAAGACGCTCGTGTCGAGCGGGATGATCGACCGCGTCGTGGCCTCTCTCGGCCGGCGGCTGCTCGAGGTGCCGGTCGGCTTCAAGTGGTTCGTGGATGGCCTGCTCGACGGCACGATCGGCTTCGGGGGCGAGGAGAGCGCGGGGGCCTCGTTCCTCCGCCGGGACGGGACCACCTGGACGACGGACAAGGACGGGATCATCGCGTGCCTGCTCGCCGCCGAGCTGACCGCCCGCACCGGCCGCGACCCGGGAGCCGCCTATGCCGAGCTGACCGGGCGCTTCGGCGCACCGGCCTATCGACGGATCGATGCGCCGGCGACGCCCGCCCAGAAGGCGGCTCTCGCGAGGCTCGCGCCCGAGCAGGTGCGCGCCACCGAGCTCGCGGGCGAGCCGATCGTCGCGAGGCTCACGACCGCGCCGGGGAACGGCGCACCGATCGGCGGGCTCAAGGTGGCCACCGAGCACGGCTGGTTCGCGGCGCGCCCATCGGGGACCGAGGATGTCTACAAGGTCTACGCGGAGAGCTTCCTCGGCGCGGCGCACCTCGCGCGGATCATCGAGGAGGCGCAGGCCGTCGTCGCCGAGGCACTGGTGTCCGCGTAGCGGCGCGGGTCGGCCGGACCGCACGGGCCGCCGCCGCCCGGGAGGTCGCCGCCCGGGACGCCGCAGCCGCACGGCCCGCCGCGGCCGCACGGCCCGGGTGGCGGCGCGCGACCGACTCGCGGACTGGTGCGTCGAGGTTCACTATGGTCGCGGGGGGATGCAGGAGGGACCGATGTCCGAGCCGATCTCCCGGGAGGGCGAGCCTCTCCTCGACTGGTTCACGCGCCGGACCGCGGCGAGCCGTCGCTCCGCGGCGGATTTCGAGGATCCCCGGCTGGAGTACCGCCGCCTGTTCAGCGAGGCCTGGGGGACGTTCCTCCTGGTCCTCGTCGCGGCCGGCGGCGGCGTCATCGGAGCCATGGCCTTCGGCGGCCAGCTCACCCTGGCGATGAAGGCGCTCGCGCCCGGGATGATGGTGATGGGGATCATCTTCTTCATGGGGACGATCTCCGGGGCGCACCTCAACCCGGTGGTGACACTGGCATTCGCCGTGCGGGGCAACTTCCCCTGGCGACGCGTCCCCGGGTACATCGTCGCCCAGCTCGTCGGCGCCGCGCTCGCGGCCGCGTTCCTGCAGGAGCTGTACGGCGGCATCATGAACGGCGCCACCCTGCCGGCTCCGGGCGTCTCCGACGCAGTGGCGGTCCTGACCGAGGCGATCCTCACGCTGGGGCTCGTGAGCGTGATCCTCGGCACCGCCACGGGTGCGCGAAACATCGGCATCGCCGGCGCGGTCGCCGTCGGCGCATACATCGGGCTCGTGTCGGTCTGGGGCGCGCCGGTCACGGGAGCGTCGATGAACCCCATCCGCTCCCTGACGCCGATGCTCATCGGCGGCGACCTCACGCACTACTGGATCTACCTGGTGGGGCCGCTCCTCGGGGCGATGATCGCGGTCGGGTTCGAATGGATCCTGCGGGGCAGGCCGACGAAGGCCGGCGCCGAGGCCG
>CAIYQJ010000356.1 GCA_903928275.1 uncultured Chloroflexota bacterium | reverse complement strand
CTGATCATCGATATCCATCCCCCGAGAACGGACTGTGTGGGCCGATAAGGGGGCCCGGACGATTGCCTGCTCGCCGATAGACCGACGGCCTGTACACGCTGCACGGAAGTCAGGGGTCATGTCCAGTACCTCTGGTCCCGTTGGGGCCTTCCAGAGGTGACTTCTGGCCCTGTTGACGTGGAAACCGGTGCGGTGGGTCACCAAATGGCCCATGACCACGGGGCGACCGACCTGGTACCCGGCCAGAGGGCACGCCCGGCCGAGGGTGCCGAAGGTCCTGCCGCGGCAGGGTCTGCCGTGACCCAGCAGGACCATCCCCGTGGCCCGCGGCGTCCCCCGCGGAGCCGTTACGATGGCGTCCCCCCAGCCGCCGGGAGCCCGCCGTGCACGCCCCCATCTCGCCGCCCGTCCGAGCCATCGTCCGCCGCGCCGTCGAGCGCGCCTGGGAGCGCGCGATCGCGGCCGGGACGCTGCCGGCGCTGTCGGACGCGGGCGAGGTCCCGACGATCGAGGTGGACCGGCCGGCGCACCCGGAGCACGGCGACCTGGCGACGAACCTGGCGATGAAGCTCGCCCGGCCGTACCGGCGATCCCCGCTGGAGATCGCGCAGATCCTCGCGGCCGAGCTGGAGCGCGACGCGGAGGCCGAGGGCGCGGTGGCGGGTCCGGACGCGGCGCGGGATGCAGTGGGCGACGACGCGGCAGCCGCGGATGCCGCCACGGTCCTGCTCGGATCGCCGGTCGGGTCCGTGGACGTGGCGGCACCCGGGTTCCTCAACATCCGGCTCGCACCGGCGTTCGTCGAGGCGGCCGCCGACGCCGCCCGGCGGGCCGGCGAGGAGTTCGGCAGGGTCGCGGCGCCGCGGCCGCAGCACGTGAACGTGGAGTTCGTCTCGGCGAACCCCACGGGCCCCCTGCACATCGGGAACGCGCGCGGTGCGTTCGTCGGCGACCTCCTCTGCCGCGTGCTCGCGGCTGCCGGCCACCGGGTGACGCGCGAGTACTACTTCAACGACTTCGGGCAGCAGGTGTGGAACCTCGGTGCCTCCGTCGCGGCGATCCGGCTCGGGACGCCGATCCCGGAGGACGGCTACCGCGGCGACTACGTGCGCGAGCTGGCGGCCGAGCTGCCCGAGGCCCTCCTCGCGGGAGCCGGCGAGCCCGGCCCGGAGCGCGATCGCGTCGTGGGCGAGTGGGCGTCGGAGCGGATCCGGGCCGGCATCGAGGCGTCACTCGCGCACCTCGGCGTCCACTTCGACGTGTGGAAGAGCGAGGGCTCGCTCTACACGGACGGCTCGGTGGAGCGCGCGCTCGAGCGCCTGCGCGCCGCAGGCGTGGTGTACGAGGCGGACGGCGCGGTCTGGTTCCGCTCGACCGCGTACGGCGACGACAAGGACCGGGTCATCCGCAAGTCATCCGGGGACTACACGTACTTCGGGTCGGACATCGGGTACGTGGCGGAGAAGTTCGGGCGCGGCTTCGACCACCTCGTCTACATCTGGGGCGTCGACCACCACGGGACGGTCGCGCGGGTGCGAAACGCCGCCGAGGCGATGGGCTTCGCCAGGGACGACGTGGAGATGATCCTCGTCGCGTGGGTGCGCTTCGTGCGCGACGGCGCCGAGGTGTCGATGAGCAAGCGCACCGGCGAGTTCATCACGCTCGACGAGCTGCTCGCCGAGGTGGGCGTGGACGCGGCGCGCTGGTTCTTCGGGTCGCGCGCGCACACGAGCGCGATCGACTTCGACATCGAGCTCGCGAAGAAGCAGTCGAACGAGAACCCCGTCTACTACGTCCAGTACGCCCACGCGCGGATCTGCTCGATCCTGCGGAAGGCCGCCGACTCGGGGCTGACGGCTGCTGACAGCCTCGACGGCTCGCTCGCGGACGACGAGGTCTCGCGCGGGCTCGCGATCCTCGCGCTCCGCCTGCCGGAGGTCGTGGAGGACGCTGCGACCGTCCACGAGACGCAGGGCGTCACGGCGTACGCCACGGAGCTCGCGACCGCGTTCCACGCGTTCTACCGGGACCGGCGCGTCGTCGATGCCGCGGACCCGGCGACGTCCGCCGCCCGGCTCGCGCTCGTGTAGACGGTCCGCCAGTCGCTCGCGAACGCGCTCGCGCTCCTGGGGATCTCCGCCCCGACGTCGATGTAGGGCGGGACCGGAGTAGCCGCGCCCGGGGCCTACTCCAGGCAGCGAGACTCGGAGCAGCCCGGCTCGCCGGTCCACGCATCCATCAAGACCGTCACGCCGGCGTAGCCGTCACGGATCGGGGAACCTTCGTCGTGATCGCATGCCGCCTCGCCGAGGGGCCGCTCGCAGTGCTCGTGCACCACCACGAGATGGCGGCGCTCGAACCGCTCCGGGTCATGGAGATGGAAGGCCCGCCGGAAGTCTCGCTCGCGATCGATGAGCTCGTACGCGTATCCGTCGCGCTCGAACAGCTCGCCGTCGATCGGCCGGAGGCGCTCCCGAACCGCGAGTGTCGAGAGCGCGGGCACTCGTCCGTCGGGAAGCGACCCGATCAGCTCGAAGCTCAACGAACCATCGTCGGCCTCCAGGACCTCGACAGGCTCACCGGGTGCCGGCTTGCTGAGCGCGACCCCGTAGCGTTCGAGGAGCTCGACGATGCGAGAGACGTAGTCGTCGACCGCCGGATCGGTGAGTTGCACAGGTGCTAACGGGTCGCCGCTTCGGGGGCCGGGATGGACTCGCTGGTACCCAGCTCCACGGCCGCGACCACCCGCCGTCGCTCCACGCCCCGTCGGACGGTCGTTGTGCCGCGCTCGATGCGATGGAGCGCGGGCGCCGGGATGCGGACCAATCGCGCCGAGACGCGGATGGCAGGCAGCTCCCCGCGCTCGACCATGCGAGCAACGGTGTCGTGGCTGACTCGAAGCCGCTCCGCGACCTCCTTGATCGTGTACCAGCGACGTTCGGTCATCCCCAGCTCCTGCGTTATCTGCGTGCAGATGCAGGATACCGCACGCGACGCTCAGGTCAAGCAGCCTGCTCGTGCGGCGCCGATCGGCTACGGGCCCTGCGTCGCGACCTTGTCGAGGACCGCCGCACTGCTCCCCACGACGAGCATGGGCCCCTGAGGAGCGGCGATGACCCGCGCGTGCGGCAGGCCGGCGGCGACGGCCTTCACGGCAGGCTCGTACCTGGCCGCGG
>CAIYQJ010000355.1 GCA_903928275.1 uncultured Chloroflexota bacterium | reverse complement strand
GCTCTACTTCTGGTTCGTGCCGATCCCGCTCGCCTGGATCCTGCTCAAGCTCGCCCGGCGCGGGAGGTCGATGCTCCCGGGGACCGCCGAGCTCAAGGCCGCCGCGCGCGGGTAGGGCACCGCGGCGGGGAGCCGGGGCCGCGGCTCCGAACGCCGCGACCGCAGCGCCCACGGACAGCCAGATGTGGTCCTCGCCCACGACGTCCATGAGGTCGGACATGCGCATCCGGTCGCGGACGGACCCCTTGACCTGGGCCAGGAGCAGGTCGACGGACCGATCCCGCAGATCGCCGGCGAGCTGGCGCACCATGTCCGACGTCGTGATGTCGAGGTCGGCCGTCGCGCCAACGTCGAGGACGACGGCTGCCGGCTTCGGATCCGCACCGTCGACGGCGCTCAGGATCGTGCTCCGTGCGACGTTCGCGTTGAAGAAGTACAGCGGCGCGTCGATCCGGAGCATGAGGAGCCCGGGGACGGCGTCGGCGCCCGGGTGGCGCTCCACGTCGGCGTACGTCCCCTTCTGGCCGTGGACCTCTCCGAGGACGGCGATGTACGGCCGGCTCGCGCGGTAGAGCAGCATCACCACGGAGAGGAGGACGGCGATGACGAGCCCGACGAGGACGGTCGTGGTGACGACGCCCACGAGGGCCGTCAAGGCGAGAACGAGGTCCGTCCGGCGCGACCTCCAGTAGCGGCGCAGCTCGCCGACGTCCATGAGGCTCAGCACCGCGGCGACGACGATCGCGCCGAGGACGGCGTTGGGCAGGTTGGCGAAGATCGGCGCAAGGAAGACCGCGGTCGCGAGGATGAGGGCGGCCGTGACCAGCGAGGACAGCTGCGACTTCACGCCCGCCGACTCGGCCGTGGCCGACTGCGAGAGGCTCGCGTCCACGGTGAAGCCGCCGAAGAGGCCTGCGGATACGTTCGCGGCACCCAGCCCGAAGAGCTCCTGGTCGGGGTCGATCTCGTAGCGGTGGCGGGTCGCGAACGCGCGGGCCGCCCCCAGCGACTCGCCGACGGCGAGGAACACGATGCCGGCCGCTCCGGCGGCGAGGTACGGAAGGTCGAGGGGCGAGATCCGCGGGATGCCCACGTGCGGGAGCCCGGTGGCGACCTCGCCGACGACGGTCACGCCGTGGACCGTGAGATCGAAGGCGCCGACCGCGAGGATGCCGAGCACGAGCGCCACGAGCGGCCCCGGGATCCTCCGCGAGACGAGCCTGAGGAAGAGGATGAGCGCGAGGGCGCTGCCACCGACCGCCAGTGTCCACGGGTTCGTGTCCGGGACTTGCCCGATGACGGTGGCGAGCTGGCCGAGGGTGGTGTCGCCACCGCCTGGGACGCCGAGGATCTTCGGCAGCTGGCCGATGATGATCGTGATCGCGAGCCCGAAGATGAACCCGGTGATGACGGACTTGGACAGGAAGTCGGCGATGAACCCGAGTCGCGCGACCCCTGCAGCGATGAGGATCGCCCCGACCATGAGCGCCAGCGCCGAGCTCAGCGCGAGGTAGCGACCGGGGTCGCCCGCGGCGAGTCCGGCGACGACGGACGCGGACATGATCGCCATCGTGGAGCTCGCGGTCACCTTCAGGTGGCGGCTGGTGCCCAGGATCGCGTATGCCGCGAGCGCCGCGAACGCCGTCGTGAGGCCCACCTCGGGCGGGACGCCGGCGAGGGCCGCGTACGCGAGTGCGACCGGGACCATGACCCCCCATGACGTGATCGAGCCGATGAGGTCGGGCTGCAGCCACGTCCGGTCGTACCGGGGCAGCCACGTGATGATCGGGACATAGCGGCGCGCGAGGAGCGGGAGCCTCTCCCAGAAGGTCGGCCGTGCGGGCCTCGTGTCTCCCCCCATGCGACGCTCAGCCCCCGCCTGCCGCCGCCGGCGCCGCCGACGTGCCGGAGGCGCTCCGCGCCACGGCGTCCTCCGCGTGGTAGGCGGCGAGCAGCTCGTGCTCGCGCTCGCGCCGCGGGAAGGCGACCCAGACGAGCGCCGCCCCAGCGACGAGGAGGAGGATTCCCACGACATGCGCGGTGTGGCTGCCCGAGACGGTGGACACCTTCGCCGCCGAGACGATCGCGTCCGCGTACGCCGGGTAGCGCTGGGCCACCGCCGCCGCGCTCGCGTACGAGAGCTCCAGTTCGTGCGCGACCTTCGCGGTGACCTGGTCCGCCTCCGGGGACGTGGCGATGCGGCTCGCCATCGTCGTGGCGAACCCCATCGTGAGGAGCGCACCGTAGACCGACTGGGTGATCGCCCCGCCGAGGTCCCGCTGGATGTCCGCGGTCGCCGATCCCATCCCCGCGCGCCGGACCGGGGAGGACCCCATGATCGACCGGAACGCGGGCGTGCCGCCGAGTCCGAGCCCGGTGCCGATGAGCGCGAACGTGAAGACGATCAGCGGGAAGGGCGTCGGGTCATGCCAGAGGAGGAGCATCACGAGGTAGGCGGCGACGAGGAAGCCGAACCCCGCGAGGAGCGTGAAGCGCGACCCGCGGGCGTCCACGAGGCGGGCCGCGACGGGCGCGAGGACCACCATCAGCACCGCGATCGGGAGGATCGCGACGCCCGCCTCGAGCGCCGTGTAGCCGAGCACGTTCTGCATGTAGAGCTGGCCCAGGAGCATGCACCCGAAGAGCGAGCCCGTGAGGATCATCCCGGCGAGCGCCGGGACCCAGAAGAGGCGCCGTGCGGCGACATGGAGGTCGAGGATCGGGTCGGGCGCCCGGCGCTGCCGCAGCACGAACGCGGCGATCGCGACGACCGCCGCGACTCCGAGCCACGCCCCGATCGCCGTGTGGTCCCGCGTGGGCAGGTAGTTGATCGCGAGGACGAGCGAGCCGACCGCGACCATCGAGAGGATCCCGCCGAGGTGGTCCACCGGCCGGGTCGTCTCGTTGACGTGGGCCGGCAGGACCCGCCAGGCGACGACGAGGGCGAGCGCGGCGACCGGGATGGTGACGACGAAGACCGAGCCCCACGCGAAGCGCTCGAGGAGGATGCCGGAGACGAGGGGAGCCAGCGCGGTGAACGAGCCTCCGAGCCCGGACCAGAGTGCGATCGCGTGCGTCCGATCCCGCCCGGGAGCCCAGAGCGCGGTGACGAGCGCGAGCGACGTCGGGTAGGTCATCCCGGCCGCGATCCCGCCGGCGACCCGCGCACCGACCAGGAAGTGGACCGACGGGGCGATCGCGGCCGCGATGCCGGCCGGGATCGACAGGGCGATCCCGAGGAGGAGCATCGCCCGGCGGCCATGCCGGTCGGCGATGGCGCCGATCCAGAGGACCGACCCCGCCATCCCGAGGGCGAACCCTGCCGCGACGAGGTCGATCGCCGTCTGGGGCGCCGCGAAGGTCAGCCCGATGGACGGGAGCGCGACGTTCGCGATCGCGAGGTTCAGGTTCGCGACACCGGCGGCGAGGATCAGCGCCGCGAGGATCGACCCGGCGTGGGGCGGAGTCCCCGGGCCGGAGAGGGCCGGGAGCATCCGTGCGCGGATGGCCCGCGGTGATGGGCTCGGCGCGACCGGCGGCGCCACTGGCGGCGGGGCCGGAGCGGCGGGAGCGGATCCGTCGGGCATGCGGACATGATGCCGCAGGCAGTCGGCGCGGAGGTGGCGCGGACCGGCGCGGCCGCCGCTTCCCCGAGCGGGTTCCCCGACTACAATCCGGACCGGCGCTCGCGTGGGCCGCCACCCGACCCGCGGGGTCCGGTCCCGGGGGACGGAGAGCAGGGGGGCGTTCCATGCGTCGGTCGCCATCACCCGGACCGGCACGCCTGATGCCGGCGCATCGAAGGTGGCGGTCCACGCGACCGACCGTCGCCGCCGCGGCAGCCGCTGCCCTCCTCCTCGGCGGGTGCGCCGCTTCCATGCCCGGCGGCCCGCGGACCGGGCCCCCGCCACCGTCGCCGGTCGCCGCCATGGTCGACATCGGCCACGGCCGGGAGGTCTACACCGAGTGCGCGGGCACAGGGACCCCCACCGTGGTGCTCGTGTCGGGCTCCCAGGGTGCGCACGACGTCTGGAGCGTCCTCCCGAAGCCCTTGGCGACCTCGCTCGCGCCGGCCGACCTCGAGCCGAGCACCTCCGCCGTCGCGCCGAGCGTCTCGGCCTTCACGCGGGTCTGCTCCTATGACCGGCCCGGCACGTACCGGCTCGACGGCACGCGATCCCCGGGCACGCCCGTGGCGCAGCCCACCACGGCAGAGCAGGGCGTGGCGGACCTCCACGCGTGGCTGACGGCCGCCGGGATCCCGGGTCCGTACGTCCTGGTCGGCCACTCGTGGGGCGGCCTCATCGCCACGTTGTACGCCAGCACCTACCCCTCGGACGTCGCGGGCATCGTCCTCGTCGACCCGGCGTCCACGTACCTGCGGGACGCGCTCACGCCGGCGCAGTGGGACACGTTCGTCGCGCTGACCCGGTCGGTCGTGGACGGCTCCGGCGCGGAGGCCCCCGACTACGTGGACAGCATCGACGTCGTCCGTGCCGCCCCGTCGCCGCCCCCGGTCCCCGCGGTCGTCCTCACGTCGGACCGGCCGTTCGACTTCGGCGCCGGCGGCGCCGAGGCGTGGCCCGCGTGGGGAGCGGCCCAGGCGCGCCTCGCGGAGCAGCTCCACGCTCGACACGTGACCCGCACGAACAGCGGCCACCTCATCGCGGTCGAGCAGCCGCGACTCGTGACGAACGCGATCCGCGACGTCGTGGACGCGGTCCGCGCTGCGGGCCGGTAGGGGCAGCGGGCGGCCGAGACGCCGCGTCGCCCGGGTCGCGTCGGGGCCGGGCCCGGGTCCCGAACGGGGCACATGCCGTCCGGCCGCGTGCCATGCTCTGCGCTGGCGACGCGACCGAGTGGTGCCCACATTCGCCGACACGCCGGCCCCCGGCCGGATGTCGTCCGGCTGAGCAGGTGGCGGCTCCGTCGCGGACGAGGGAGGATCCTCGATGAGGCGACGTCATCGGCACCGCCCCCTGCGGCTGTCCGTGCTCCTGGTCTCCCTGGTCATGCTCTCGCAGGGCCTCGCGGTCCAGGCCGCCGCGCCGCATGCGACCGACCGGCCCGGCGGCGGGCTCGCAGCTGCGGCGGAGACCGTCGCCGGCACGGACGCCGGACCGGCGGTCGTCCCGACGGAGTTCTCCGGCGACGTCCGCGATCTGCCGCAGATCCCCTCCGCGCCGATGATGGAGTTCGAGCCGACCGAGCCGACCTTCCCGAAGCAGGGTGCCGGTCCGGGATCCGCCGGGCCCGCGCAGCAGCCTGTGACCATCCCCGCGGGCCCCATGCCCTCGCCGGCGCAGAACTTCGCCGGTCTGAGCCTCAATGACAAGTGCCCGACCGGGACGGGACCGCGATGCGGATCCGGATGGCCGCCCGACACGAACGGCGACGTCGGCCCGAACCACTACATCGAGGCGGTCAACCAGTCGTACGCGATCTACGGCAAGACCGGCACCCTCCTCGCGTCCTTCACCGAGAACTCCCTGTTCGGCGGGTCCGGAAGCAACCCGTGCAATGGGAGATCGATGGGCGACCCGATCGTCGTCTACGACGCGATCGCCGACCGGTGGATCCTGAGCAACTTCGCCTTCGGCACCAGCAGTGGCGTCCCGATCGCCCCGTTCTACCAGTGCATCGCCGCGAGCAAGACCGGCGATCCGATCGCCGGCGGCTGGTGGCTCTACCCGATCCGGACCGACCTCGGCGGGCCCGGCGGGCCGCCCGTCGGCACCATGAACGATTACGGCAAGTTCGGGACGTGGACCGACTGCCTGTACTTCGCCGCGAACGGGTTCCGGGACGCGGGAAGCGGGCTTCGGTTCAACGGGTCCGAGTTCGCCTCCTTCAACCGCAGCGACCTGTACAGCGGTGCCACCCTGCGGTGGGGGATCGGGTTCCTCCCGTACCCGGGCCCGAACCCTGCCTTCACGATGATCCCGAGCGACCTGAGCGGGTCGGCGGCCGGCAACCGCCCGCCCTTCGGCACACCGAACTACTTCGTCTCCGAATCCGTGACCGGCAACGGGTACGACGTGCGGAAGTTCACGCCGGGCGCGGAATGCGACGGCGGAGGCACCCTGGGCGCCCGCACCGTCGTGGCCCAGACGGCCTACGGCGATCCCGCCGATGTCCCGCAGCCCGGTACCACGAACAGGCTCGACAGCCTCGGGGACCGGCTCATGCAGAAGGTGCAGTACCGGAAGGTCAGCTCGGCCGAATCGCTCTGGGCCGTGCACACGGTGAAGACGCCCTCCTCCTCCACGGTGAGCCCGCAGTGGGTCCAGATCGACGTCACCGGCGGCGTCGTCGCGACGACACCGGCGCAGGAGGGGATCTTCTCCCCGGACACGTCACTCAGCCGCTGGATGGGGAGCATCGCCGCCGACATGGACGGCAACACCGCCCTCGGCTACAGCACGTCGAGCGGGACGGCGCCCGACTACCCGAGCATCGCGTACGCGGGGAGGCTCGCGACCGACCCGCTCAACACGCTGCCGCGGACCGAGGTCCAGCTCGTCGCCGGTCAGGGTTCGCAGACGCTCGTCCTACCGGGGTACGGGCCGATGGGCCGCTGGGGCGACTACACCGCGATGTCCGTGGACCCGGTCGACGACTGCACGTTCTGGTACACGAACCAGTACTACGACAGCCAGGCGAACGGCGACATCGGCAACTGGCAGACCCGGATCGGCTCGTTCCGGTTCCCGGCCTGCGGCGTCGCGACGCAGGTCCGGGTCGAGACCGCGCCCGACGGCTCGGGCTCCGTGGTCCCCACCACGAGCCTCGCCGTGGGCAGCTCGATCACCGCCTACGCGGTCAGCCGCGATGCCTCGGGCGGCTTCGTCGCGAACGTGCCCGCCGCCTGGTCGCTCGTCGGTGCGGCGGGCGGCGTCGTCGGCGGCGACCTCGTGCCCTCCGCCGACATGAAGAGCGCGGTCTTCACCGGCCATCTCGCCGGGACCGCGACGATCCACGCCGAGAGTGGCGGCCTCCCGGCCGGGGACTCCGGTCTCATCACCGTCGTCAACACGCGGGCACCCTCCCCGGCGCGGGGACAGCCGGCCGTGGCGGCTCCCACCCTCGCGCTGACGAAGGGGGTCGCAGTGTCACAGCCCGGTCTCTTCGGTCCATCGCTCACCGCTCCCGAGGGCTCGACCGTCTGGTACTCGCTGCACCTCACGAACACATCCTCGATGGCCCTCACCGGGACGACGCTCACGGATCCCGCCTCCGGTGGCACGCTGCCGGCAGCCTGCGCTCCGCTGCCGAGCCCGTTCGCGGCCGGTGCCACGTACACGTGCACCTACCCGGCGACCGTGGCGCCCGGGACGACGACGAACACGGCGACCGCGACGGCCGGGACCCTCTCGGTCACCGCGACCGCGACCGTCATCGCGACGCCGCCCGTCCTCGCCGACGCCATCGCGCCGGGGGTGAACCGGGGCACGACCGGCTTTGCGACCGACAGCGTCGTCCTGCCCGCGACCGGCTCCGTCACGTTCCTCGTCCGGCTCGCTCCGTCCCTCGCCGGGCGGCACGTGGAGATCTGGACGCGCTCGAAGACCGGCGCCTGGGCTCTGACGACGACCCGCACCGTGGCCGTCGACGGGACGGTCCACTACTACCGCCGCATCGGCGCCTGGACCGGCTTCCAGGCCAGGCTCGGGACCGAGGCCAGTCACGGGAGGATCGGCACGGTGCGCTGACCCGGGGACCGGTGCCGGGGACCGGTGCCGGGGACCCGGCACCGGGGGTCCTGGGCGCGGCCGCCCCGGCGCCCCGGAAGCGGCCTCGTATACTGGTGGGGAGTATGAACGACACCGCTGCCCCCGCTGCCCCCGTGCTCCCCGCGGCTCCGATCCGCATCGTCGAGGTCGCGCTCCCCATCGAGGGGATGACGTGCGCCTCGTGCGTCAACCGGATCGAGCGGTTCCTCAACAAGACGGACGGGGTCGCGGCGGCGAACGTGAACCTCGCGACGGAGGTCGCGACCGTGCGCTACGACCCCGCAGCGGTGGGGCGCGACGCGATCGTCGGCGCGATCGAGGCGGCCGGGTACGAGGTGCGCGCGTCCGCGCTCGCCTCGCTCGCAGCCGCCGACGCACCGGGCGGCACCGCCGCGACCGGCGCCACCGCGACTGCCGTGGCGGCTGCCGAAGGCGAGGAGATCGAACGCGAGCGGGCCCGCGAGACGCACGAGCTCGGGGTCCAGGCGGCGGTGTCGATCGCCGTGGCGGTCGGGATCATGATCCTCATGCTCTGGCCGCAGCTGCCATGGGCGATGGAGGAGCTGAACAAGGTCGTCCTGTGGCCGGCCACGTTCATCCAGTTCTGGGCCGGCAGGCGCTTCTACGTCTCGGCCTGGCGCTCGTTCCGTCACGGCTTCGGCATGACGATGAACACGCTCGTCGTCGTTGGCACGAGCGCCGCCTGGGGCTACAGCGTGGTCGTCACCATGTGGCCGCAGGTGGTCCACGACGCCGGTCTGCGGCCGGAGACGTACTTCGACAGCTCGGCCGCGATCATCGGCCTCATCCTTGCCGGGCGCTGGCTGGAGGCCCGGGCGAAGGGTCGGACCGCCGGCGCCGTCCGGGCGCTCATGGGCCTGCAGGCGAAGTCGGCCCGCGTCGTCCGCGCCGGCGCGGAGGTCGATGTGCCCATCGCCGAGGTCGTCCCGGGCGACCTCGTCCGCGTCCGCCCCGGCGAGAAGGTCCCGGTGGACGGGATCCTCACCGACGGCGCCAGCGCCGTGGACGAATCGATGCTCACGGGCGAGGCGATCCCGGTCGCCAAGATGCCGGGCGACGAGGTGATCGGCGCCACGCTGAACACGACCGGCAGCTTCGTCTTCCGCGCCACGAAGGTCGGCAGCGACACCGCGCTCGCGCAGATCGTCGACATGGTCCGG
Source organism: uncultured Chloroflexota bacterium (assembly GCA_903928275.1). Taxonomy (GTDB): domain Bacteria; phylum Chloroflexota; class Limnocylindria; order Limnocylindrales; family CSP1-4; genus CAIYQJ01. Next base: position 4,672 of record CAIYQJ010000355.1, on the reverse strand, counting down.
CGTGCCCAGGGCAGCAAGGCCCCGATCCAGCGCCTGGCGGACCGTATCAGCGCGATCTTCGTCCCGATCGTCCTCGCGATCGGCGCACTCACGTTCGCCCTCTGGTACGTCCTCGGGCCGGAGCCCCGGCTCACCCTCGCGCTCGCCGCGTTCATCAGCGTCGTCGTCATCGCGTGCCCGTGCGCCATGGGGCTCGCGACGCCCACCGCGATCATGGTCGGGACCGGGCGGGGTGCCGAGGCCGGGATCCTCATCCGCGGCGGCGAGGCGCTCGAAACCGCGCACCGGGTGACCGTGATCCTCCTCGACAAGACCGGCACGCTCACGCTCGGGAGGCCGGCGGTCACCGACGTCGTGGCCGTCGACGGCGTGGACGCGAGCCTCCTGCTCGGGCTCGCCGCCGCGGCGGAGGTCGGGAGCGAGCATCCGCTCGCCGCCGCGATCGTGGAGCGGGCGCGGGCGCTCGGACTCGCGGACCGGCCGGTGACCGCCTTCGAGGCCGTCGCGGGGCGCGGCGTGCAGGCCACGGTGTCCGACCGGGTGCTCCTCGTGGGCACGGCCGCGTTCCTCGCCGAGAGCGGCGTGGACGCGGGGCCGCTCGCTGCCCGCGCCGAGCAGGGTGCGGCGACGGGCGCCACGCCCACCTACGTCGCGATCGACGGGTCGCTCGCCGGCCTCATCCTCATCGCCGACCCCGTGAAGGCCGAGGCCGCCGAGGCCGTCCGCGAGCTGTCGGCGCAGGGGATCGAGGTCTGGATGGTCACCGGCGACCTGCGGCCCACGGCCGAGGCGGTCGCCCGCCAGGTGGGGATCGCACCGGAGCGGGTCATGGCCCAGGTCCTCCCCGGCGGGAAGGCCGCCATTGTCGCCGACCTGCAGGCGCGCGGGAAGGTCGTCGCGATGGTCGGCGACGGGATCAACGACGCCCCGGCCCTCGCGGCGGCGGACCTCGGCATCGCGATCGGCACCGGCGCGGACGTGGCGATCGAGGCGAGCGACGTAACGCTCGTCGGCGGAGATCCACGCGGCATCGCGTCGGCGATCGCCCTGTCACGGCGGACGATGGCCGTCATCCGCCAGAACCTGTTCTGGGCGTTCGGGTACAACGTGGTGCTCATCCCGGTCGCCATGGGCGTGCTCTACCCGATCTGGGGCGTGACGATCACCCCCGTCATCGCGGCGGGCGCCATGGCGCTCTCGTCGGTCAGCGTCGTGACGAACTCGCTGCGGCTGCGCTCCTTCGACCCGCGACCGGGCGGCTCGGCCTCGCGCCGCAGCGGTATCGGCGGCCGCATCCGCGATGCCTCGTACCTCGTCGTCATCGCGCTCGCAGGCGTGGCGCTCGTCGCCGGGATCGTCGTCGTGGACCGCTGGCGCGACGCCACCGCGCGACACGTGGACCTCACGGCCACGGGGCTCCTGGGGGCGGCGCCCGTCGTGGACGTGAGCCCCGGCGAGACGATCCTCGTGACGTTCCGCAACGACGGGCCGGACCTCGTCTCGTGCTCCGTGCCGGGCATCGCGAACGTCGAGGTGAACCCGCGGGGCGGCGCCACGCAGAAGGTCCGGTTCGGGCTTCCGGCGGGGGAGTGGCGGTTCGCCTGCTCCACCGCGATGGCCTCCACGGGCGGCTCCACCGACGGCGGGATGGGCAGCGGGGTCTCGCGGACGGCCGCGGTCTTCGAGGTCAGGTAGCGGCCGCTCGTCCCGTGGGCTCCGCGATGGTCACGGCGTCGACGATCCCGACGACGAGCGTCCGGATCGGCGCCCCGGGAGCGTCGAGGACCTGGCGAGCCGATGTGCCCTCGTCGAGGATGAGGACGGTCTCGCCGGGGCCGGCACCCACCGTGTCGACGGCGATGAGATAGCCGCCCGCCGCGTCGCCGGACGGGTCGAGCAGGTCGCAGAGCAGCAGCGTCCGGCCGTCGAAGTCGGGGGCGTTGATGGTCGACACGACCGTCCCGACGACCCGCCCGAGCTTCACGGCGCGTCCCTCGCGGCGGGCGAGATGGATACCGCGTCGACGATCCCCACGATGGCGTGGTCCACCGGGGCGAACGGATCCGGCATGGCCTGGGCGGCCTCCCGCGCGGCGACGAAGTAGACGAGCTCCCCCGGGCCGGCCATGTGGACCGCATCCGCAGCCACGAGCTGGCTTCCGGACGGCCGCAGCCCGCGGTCCAGCGGCTGGATGACGAGGAGCTTCACGCCCTCGAGGCCGGGCGCCTTGACGGTGGCGACCACGGTGCCGATCACGCGCGCGAGCTGCACGGCGCTACCCCCGGACCCGGGCGGCGAAGCGGGCGTCCGCGGCCAGGTTGTCGGCCATCTCGACGTGGAGCTGCGGGATGACGCGCTGCACGAGGCCCGGCGACGACGCGATCCGCTCGGTGCCGATCGCGACGGCCGCTTCCACGTCGGCGACCGTCCCGTCGAAGAGGAGGTAGCCCTTGCCCCCGAGGTCGTCTGCGAGCCGGATCTCGAGAAGGCGGACGTGCGCGCCCTTGAGCCCGGCGTCGGCGGCCTCGATGACCGCAGCGACTGTCGTCGTCTCGATGATGCCGAGCGCCTCGCCTCCCGCCGAGCCGCGCTCCCCGCGGATGGCGGCGACGAGATCGGGGTGGACGTTCGGCAGGAGGACGACGTCGAGGACCGCGGACGCTCCGACCTCTCGGCCGGCCGCGATCGCCTCCTCGACGTCGGCCACCGCGCCGCAGACGAGGATGAGGTACTTCCCCGGGTGGACCGTGCCGGCCCGGAGCACGTCGATCGGGGCGCGCTTCGCCATCGCGTCGCCGGCCTCGATGCCGGCGGCGATCGAATCGAGCTCGAGGAGGGCGAGGGCCGGGCCGATCGCGGGCAGGGATTCCGTCGCGGCGCGCGCAACCATCGTCAGACGATCCGCAGCGCGCCGACGACGGTGATCCGCCGCTCGCGCGAGAAGGTGCGCGGCCGGGTCAGGCCGTCGCCCGAAGGGCTTGCGATGGAGAACGAGGTGAAGCCCTCGCCGCCCTCGCCGAGGCCCGCGTAGTTCGGCCCGTTCGTCACGAAGATGCTGCAGTTCATGGCGCGGGCCATCTTCGTGATCGTCTCCACGTTCGTGGAGTGGATCGACGCGGTGTGGCGGAAGTCGTGCTCCATGCGCACGGCGAGGTCGATCGCCTGGTCCACCGTCCCCACCCGGCCGATCGGGAGGACCGGCATCATCTGCTCGGTCCAGGCCAGGCTGTGGTCGCGCGGGACGTCGGCGATGAGCAGCCGCGGAGCCGGGTCCGCCTGGACGCCGATCTCGGCGAGGATGGTCGCCGCATCGCGGCCGATCCAGGCCGGGTTCATCACGCCGGGCTTCCCCGGCTGGCCCGGCTCCGTGAAGATGACGCGCTCCAGGTGGCGCAGCTCGTGCTCCCTGAGCAGGTAGGCGCCGTTCTGGGTCATCGCCCGGATGAGGCGGTCGGCGACCGTCTCCACGACGAGCACGACCTTCTCGTCGATGCAGACGAGGTTGTTGTCGAACGAGGCACCGCGGACGATGTCGCGGGCCGCGCGCTCGATGTCGGCGGTCTGGTCCACGACGACCGGCGGGTTGCCCGGGCCGGCGGTGATCGCCCGCTTGCCGGTCCGCAGCGCCTCGCGGACGACGCCCGGGCCGCCGGTGACGAGGACGACGCGTACGCCGGGGTGGTTCATGAGGGCCCGCGCGGTGTCGATCGTGGGGTTCGCCACGCCGGTGACGAGGTCCGGCGGACCGCCGACGGCGACGATCGCCCGGCTGATGAGCCGGATGGTCTCCGCCGAGCAACGCGGCGCGTTCGGGTGGGCATTGAAGACGACGGCGTTGCCGGCCGAGACGATGCTGATCGTGTTGTTGATGATCGTGGACGTGGGGTTGGTGATCGGCGTGATGGAGGCCACGACGCCGAATGGGGCGAACTCGGTGACCATCATCCCGGCGTCCCCGGTGACGGCCTGGGACTCGAGGTCCTCGGGCCCCGGGGCCCGCGAGGCGACGAGGCGGTTCTTCACGACCTTGTCCTCGACGCGCCCGATGTGCGTCTCGCGATGGGCCATGAGGGCGAGCTCATCGGCGTGGTCGAGCATGGACCGCCGCACCGCGTCGATGATCACCTTGCGACCGGCCAGGCCCTGCGCCCCGAAGGCCCGGAAGGCCCGCGTCGCGGCGGCCACGGCCTCGTCGACAGTGGCGTGGATGCCGTCGCCAAGCTCGGCCGACCCCGCGGCCGCCAGTCGCGCCTCCGCGCGGAGGCCGGCGCCCGGCCGCTCACCCCCGGCCGACGCGACCCGCCGGCGCACTCGCTCGATGATCTCGGAGATCTCGCGCCCGTCAAGCTGGTCCATGGTCTCTGCCCGCTACTTGCGGTAGACCTCCGTCCCGCCGATCTCCCACGTGTCGACGATCGCCATGATCACCGCGTCGCAGGGTCGGTCCCTCGTCGTCTCCGTCTGGCGGGCGGAGCTGCCGGTGGCGTAGAGGACGACCTCGCCGACTCCCGCCCCGACCGCATCCGCGGCGACGACGTAGCCACCGGTCTCCAGGTTGTCCGCGTCGAGCTGGCGCACCACGAGGAGCTTCCAGCCCTCCATGAGCGGCTCCTTCTGGCTCGCGACGACCGTCCCGGTCACCCGTCCGAGAAGCATCTTCCACCGCCTGCTG
>CAIYQJ010000354.1 GCA_903928275.1 uncultured Chloroflexota bacterium | reverse complement strand
CTCGCGGTGATCTTCCTGCGCGACTACCCCGAGTACATGGCCGGCCTGATCCTCATCGGCCTCGCCCGCTGCATCGCGATGGTCATCGCGCGGAACGACCTCGCCCGCGGAGATCCCGAGTACGCCGCCGGCCTCGTGGCCGCGGTCCGGCCGCTCATCTGCTTCGTCGTCATGTTCCTCGTCACGGTCGCGATGAGCCTGCGCGCCAGGCCACGTGTGGCCAGGCGGTCGCGCTCTCCTTCACGGCAGCCTCGAACGACTTCGAGCTGGCGATCGCTGTCGCGGTCGCGATGGCGACGTTGGGGATCAGCAGCGGCGTGGCCTTCGGCGCGGCGATCGGGCCGCTCGTCGAGGTGCCGGTGATGATCGGCCTGGTGAACGTCGCGTTCTGGCTCGGGCGGCGGTACTACCCGGGCTCACCCGGCGTTCCGGCTTCCGCCCGCCGACCGGCTGTCGTCTGCGAAGCCGGGAGGCGGCCGGCCCACTGATGGCCGACTCCGACGGACCCAGCCCCAGACACTGAAGCCGCACGCCCTTCGCTCGGCCCTGCGCGATCGGCACCACACCCCTCACCGCCGCCGGCCTTCCAAGCTGGATGTCGCGGGTTCGAGACCCGTCTCCCGCTCCGGCCGTTCTTCCTCGTGTGGAGACCGGGGGTCGCCCCGGGCGACGACCCGCCCTCCCACCGCCCCGGCCGACCGGCTCACCGATCGACCTGAGTTCATCAATTCCGCCCGGGCGCGTGGCATCATCGCCCGGACATGCGCAGACCTGTGATCCTCGTCGTCGACGACGAACCGCCGATCATCGACCTCGTGCGCGGGTACCTCGAGCGCGAAGGCTACGGCGTCCTCACGGCAGGGGATGGGCCGTCTGCCGTCGCGGCCGTCCGGGACCTCGCGCCGGACGTCGTCATCCTGGACGTCATGCTCCCCGGCTTCGATGGCGTGGAGACGTGCCGACGGATCCGCGCCTTCTCCGATGTCTACGTCCTCATGCTCACGGCACGGAGCGAGGAGATCGACCGCGTCGTCGGCCTCTCGGTCGGTGCCGACGACTACCTCGCGAAGCCGTTCAGTCCGCGCGAGCTCGTCGCCCGCGTGAAGGCGCTCCTCCGACGGCCGCGGACGCTCCCCGAGACGGCAGCCGAGGACGCGGCGTCCGCCGAGCGCACGGCTGAACCGTCGGGCCTCGCGGTGGACGTGCCGCGGCGGACCGCGACGGTCGATGGCCGGCGTGTCGTCCTCACCGCGACCGAGTTCGAGGTCCTCGCGGCACTCGCCCGGGACCCCGGGGTCGTCCTCTCGCGCCAGGCGCTGCTCGACGCCGTCTGGGGCATCGGATTCGTCGGCGACGATCACCTCGTGGACGTCCACGTCGCCAACCTCCGACGCAAGCTCGGTGACGATGCCGAGGCGCCGCGGTTCGTCGAGACGGTCCGCGGCGCCGGATACCGTCTCGTCGAGTCCACGTGATCCGCACGCTGCGGCCAAGGGCCGGCGGGTCGGGCGTGGCAGCTGTCGCGCGACGGCTGGGGTCCTGATGCGCCTGCCGCGCTCGCTGCGGTCCCGGCTGCTGCTCGCGAACCTCGTCGTGGCGGGCGTCGCGCTCGGGACCGTGCTCGTCGGCGTGAGCCTCGTGGGGCCCGGGTACTTCGCCGCCGCGATGGGTCACAACCCCAGCGACCCGGTCGGCTCGCAGATGGACGCCGCGACGCTCGACGCCTTCCGGGAGGCGATCCGCACCGCGCTGATCGCCGCCGTCCTCGTCGCGCTGGTCGTCGGGCTCGTGGTTGCGGTCCTCGTCTCCGACCGGATCGCCGGTCCCGTCTCGCGCCTGGCCGCCGCCGCCCGGCGCATCTCCGGGGGTCACTACGCGGAGCGGGTCCCGGCCGCCGGCGTCGGCGAGATCGGCGACCTCGCGGCGGCCTTCAACGTCATGACGGCATCGCTCGAAGAGACCGAACGCCGGCGGCTCCAGCTCGTCGGCGATGTCGCCCACGAGCTCCGGACCCCGCTCACGACGCTCGACGGCTACCTCGAGGGCCTCGAGGACGGCGTCATCGCGCCCTCGCCGCAGACGTGGCACCTGCTCCGCGGCCAGACGGCCCGGCTGACCCGGCTCGTCTCCGACCTCCAGGAGCTCTGGCGGGCCGAGGCCGGCCAGCTGCCGCTCAAGATCGAGTCGATCGACGCGCGCGCGGTGGTCCGGGACGTGGTCGGCCAGTTCGAGACGTCGGCGGCGGCCCGGGGTGTCTCGCTGGAGGCGGCACTCCCGCTCGTCGCCATGCCGGTCCGCGCGGACCCCGTCCGGCTTGCGCAGGCGTTGGCGAACTACATGTCCAACGCCCTGCGGTACGCGCCGGACGGATCGACCG
>CAIYQJ010000353.1 GCA_903928275.1 uncultured Chloroflexota bacterium | reverse complement strand
CTTCTGGGGGACCTCCGTCGTCCAGCGCATCAACGTGCAGTGACCCACCGGCGCCGGCCCACCGCCGGCGCCCCTGGCGAACCCCGACGCGAGGGGGCGGGCCCGGCCCGCCCCCTCGCTCGATTCCCCGGCGCCTACGACATTCGGCGTATCGGAAACATGACTTCCGTGGGCTGCGACGCGCCGGCTCGGTGCGGTACGGTCGTTCCGACGGCCACGCACCGCCCGGGTCCAGATGCCCGGCTCCGTCGCCGGCGTCCCGAACGGCCAGGATCCCCAGGAGGTCGGCATGCGCGCCATCCCCATCGTTTCGCGGCGAGGCGCCGCGCGCGGTCTCGCGACGGTCGCGTCGCTCGCTCTCGTCGCATCGGTCCTCGCGCTCGGCGGGGCCGGGGCGGGGCGGGCTTCCGCGGACACGTACCCGTACTTCAGCACGCAGCCGCTCGGCGCGAACATCGGCGGCGGGATCAAGACCGGCGACGAGGGCGTCCCCTGGTCGGTCCAGCCGGTCGTGTCGCTCGATTCGCCGGATCCCACGTACACCTACACGGTCAGCCTGCAGATCGACCCCTCGTCGCCGGACACCGGCGGACCCGGGTACCTGTACTGCGGGAGCGGCACGACCGTCGCCATGATCGGCGGCCACGCGCAGTTCTCCGGCTGCGATATCGACACGGCCGGCACGGCATACTCCCTGCTCGCCACCGTGAACGGCAGCACGGACCTCGGCATGGTGCTGCCTCCGATGCAGGTCACGAGCCTGGCGTTCAACATCCGCGGCGCCGGCCCCTCGCCGATCTCGACGCAGATCCAGTTCACGACACAGCCGCTCGGCGCGAACCTCGGCGGCTCGCGCCCGTCCGCGCCCGCGGGCCGGTCGTGGGGCGTCCAGCCCGTGGTCTCCGTGCTCAACGAGAGCGGCGGCGTGGTCACGAGCGACAACAGCACGGTCGTGCAGCTGCGCGTCACCGACGGCACGCCGATGACCGGCGGCCCGGGCAACCTCTCGTGCTCGAGCGGGACGTCCATGACGGTCCGCAACGGCGTGGCCCGCTTCTCCGGCTGCGCGATCGACGTGCCGGGGACGTACTACCAGCTGACGGCGAGCACGTACTCCACCGGCTCCACGCGTGTCCTCGCGGACCAGAGCCTCGCGTTCGACATCACGGGCGGGTCCACCGGCGCGCGCGCCAAGTTCACGACGCAGCCTCTGGGCGCGAACCTCGGCGGCCCCGTCCCGAGCGCCCCGTCCGGGACGCCGTGGTCCACGCAACCGGTCGTCTCCATCGTTGACGCGTCCGGCCGCGTGGTGACCACCGACTACGACACGGTCGTCACGCTCTCGATCGACTCCCAGTCGCCGCGCGGCGGCACCCTCGCCTGCGCCGGCGGACTCACGCAGCAGGTGGGTGCCGGCGTCGTCGGCTTCTACGGCTGCGGGATCACCGGGCCCGGGACAGGTTACGTTCTCCGGGCGACCGCCCGCTCCCTGGCCGGCAACCTCATCTACGACCTGAGCCTGCCGTTCACGATCACATCGGTCGCGTCCGCCCTCGACCAGTACCCCTCCGCCTACACGGTGACGCCGAACCAGAACCTCACGCTCACGGCCACCCTGTCGGGCAAGGGCGCGAACGGGCAGTCGATCGTCTTCCAGCGCCAGCAGGCCGGCGACAGCGGCTGGGTGAACCTCGGTACCGCGCAGACGAGCGCGACGGGCGTGGCCACCTACACCTTCGTTCCCACGTGGACGGCGAGCTACCGCTCCGTCTTCAACGGCGCTGGTGGCCTGTCCGCGGCGACGAGCGGGCCCGATTCGGTCGCGGTGCAGTCGGTCGTCACCCTGACACCGACCTCTCCGACGAGCGTGAAGAAGGGTACGACCGTCAAGTACACCGCTCGCGTCGTCCCCACCCCCGGCGGGTCCGCGAGCGTCCGATTCCTCTTCTACCAGTACCGCAACGGCGCCTGGGCCTACTCGACCCAGCGCTCAGTCAGCCTCAGCAGCGCGGGTGCCGCGACGCTCGCGTGGAAGTGGGCCACCGCCGGCAAGTGGTACGTGGTCGCGAACGCGCCCACGACCGCCTGGTACGCGCAGGGATCGTCCAAGACCATCCGCGTCACGGTGAAGTAGGGGAGCACCTCGCCTCGCCGGATCGGCCCTCCGGGGCCCTGCCGGCGGGGCGAGACCCAGGTGCAGATGCCCGTCGGGACCGGCGCGGAAGTCGCTTCCGGCGGGCATCGCCGCGTTATCCTCATGTCCAAGAACCGTCATCCATCGAGCGCCTCGTGGCGGCGACGGGCTTCCCGGTCGCGCCGGCGCTCTCGAAGAGGAGGGGAGACATGTCCGAACCTTCGATCACTCCGCGCAGGGGAGTCCGGCGCACGGTGGCCGCCGTCCTCGGCGCGGCGCTCGTGGTGTCTGCGCTCGTCGCCACCCTGGGCGTGGGACCGGTCGCGGCGCTGAGCGCCGCCTCCGGCGACGTCGTGTTCACGACGCAGCCGCTCGGCGCCTCGCCCTATGGTCCGCCGCCCACCGGCCAGCCCGGCGTCCCGTGGTCCATCCAGCCCTCGGTCGCCGTGCTCGATGGCGTGGACCCGTCGTACGACTACCAGGTGACGCTGAGCATCGACTCGTCGTCGGACGGGTACGGCAACCTGTCCTGCTACGGCGGCAACACGGTGCAGCTCGTCAACGGGTCGGCCTCGTTCCGCGGCTGCAGCATCGACACGCCCGGCCAGGGCTTCGTCCTGCAGGCGATGGTCTTCGGCTCCACCGGCATGGGCACCATCCTCCCGCCGATGACCGCCACGAGCCTGTCCTTCAACATCGGCGGGGGCGGCGGCGGGATCGCCACGCAGATCCAGTTCACGACCCAGCCGCTCGGCGCGAACATCGGGAGCGCGCGACCGTCCGCGGCCGCCGGCACCCCGTGGCAGATCCAGCCGGCCGTCGCCATCCTGGATCAGCTCGGGCACCTCGTCACGAGTGACAACACCACCGTCGTCCAGCTCGCCGTCGCGAACGGCACGCCGCAGACTGGCGGGCCCGGCAACCTCACCTGTTCGGGCGGGACGGCGGTCACGGCGCAGCGTGGCTACGCGTACTTCACCGGGTGCTCCATCGGCACGCCGGGGACCGCGTACCAGCTCACCGCGGCCACCCTGAGCTGGGGATCCACGCAGGTCCTCTACGACCAGAGCCTGCCGTTCGACATCGCCGGCGGCGCGTACGGGTCGCACGTCGAGTTCGTGACGCAGCCGCTCGGCGCGGTGCTCGGCGGGAACACGCCGTCGGCGCAGTCCGGCACCCCCTGGATCATCCAGCCCTCGGTGTCGATCCTCAACTCGGCCGGACGGGTGCAGGTCAACGACTACACGTCGGTGATCACCCTCTCGATCGACGCCTCCTCGCGGGCGACCGGCTCGCTCTACTGCTCCTCCGGCACGTCCCTCCAGGTGCTCGGTGGCGTGGCCCGCTTCGGCGGCTGCCAGATCGTGGGCCCGGGCACAGGGTACGTCCTGCGGGCCTCCGCGCAGACGCAGTACGGCCCCATCCAGTACGACCTGAGCCTGCCGATCAACATCACGGCGGCCGCCTCGTCGCTCGACCAGCAGCCGTCCGCCTTCACCGTGACGCCCGGCCAGTCCGTGACGATCACGTCGACCCTCGCCGGCACCGGCGCCGGTGGCCAGACGATCACGTTCCAGGGCACGAACGCGCTGCATCCCACGTGGACCACGTTCGGCAGCGCCGTCACGAACGCCGCCGGCGTCGCGACGCTCACGGTGACGCCCACGTTCTCCTCGACGGTCCAATCGGTCTTCGCCGGGAACGGGAACCTCGCGCCCACGACGAGCGCCCCGGACTCGATCGCGGTGAGGGCGGCGCTCACCATGTCCCCCGCAGGCACCAGCTCGGTGACGAAGGGGAAGGTCGTCACGTACACCTCCACCCTCAAGCCCGACCCGGGCCAGGGCCAGCGCGTCCAGTTCCTCATCTACCACTGGGTCAACGGCGCCTGGCAGTACAACAACCAGCGCACGTACTTCACGAACGGCGCCTCCGCGGTGCAGCTCACCTGGACGTGGGCCACGGCCGGCAAGTGGTACGTCCGCACGACGGCTCCCGCGAACGCCTACTACGGCGAGGGCTTCTCGCCGACGTCCATCGTCAACGTGAAGTAGGGCCACGCGGCGGCCGAAGGGCCACGCGGCGGCCGGCGGGTCACGCGGCGGCCGGCAGGCCACGCGTCCGGGCGGCATCGCCGCCGCGACGCTCGGCATCGGATCGCACTGCGATCGCATCGAAGGGGCGGGGCCGCAGGGTTCCGCCCCTTCGATGCGTCCGGGCGGCGGTGGCCGCCTCGCTCTCGCCGCGGCGGCGACGGCCTGCGGACCTGGCGGCGGCCGCCTCGCCCGCCCCGGGCTCAGGACATGCCGGCGACGCTCGCGACCACGAGGACGAGCGACAGCAGGATGAGCAGGACGGTCACGGTCCAGCCGATCACGTTGAGGATCCGGCCGTTCACGAGGTCGCCCATGACCCGGCGGTCGCTCGCGAGGAGCATGACGAACACGAGGATGAACGGGAGGAGGATCCCGTTGAGGACCTGCGCGAGGAACATGACCGTGATGAGTGGCAGGCCCGGGATGAGCACGAAGATGGCCGAGAAGCCGATGATGAACGCGAGGATCCCGTAGAACGCGGGCGCCTCCCGCCATCGGAAGTCGATGCCGGCCTCCCAGCCGAACGCCTCCGTCGCCGTGTACGCGCTCGCGAGCGGGACCACGCCGAGCCCCAGCAGCGACGCCGCGAGCAGGCCGAAGCCGAAAAGCCACTTCGCCGCCTCGCCCACGAGAGGGCCGAGGGCCTGCGCCGCCTGGCCCGCATCGGTGATGTTCGTGATCCCGTTCTCGTAGAGCGTTGCAGCGCAGGCGACGACGATGCATGCCGCGACGACGTTCGTGATGAGCGTCCCGATCCCCACGTCCACGCGCTCGGCCGTCAGCTGCTCCGGCCCGAGGCGCTTGTCCACGACGTACGCCTGGATGAAGGCCTGGCCCCACGGCGTGATCGTGGTCCCCACGGTGCCGACGACGGCGAGCCAGTACGCGCCCGACGTCTGCAGCTGCGGCACGACGAGCGAGTGGAGCGCCAGGCCCCAGTCCGGGTGTGCCAGGAACGCGGAGATCGCGTAGGAGACCGAGATGCCGATCCCGACGGCGACGAAGAAGTACTGGACCTTGCCGTAGCTGCCGCGGCTGATGAGGAGGATGACCGCGATCGCGGCGAAGATGGTCGCGATCGGCAGGGGCACGCCGAACAGCCCGAGCGCGGTCCCGATCCCGGCGAACTCGCTGATGATGGAGCCCTGGTTCGCGATGAGCATGAGCCCGGCCGCGAACGAGGCCCAGCGCACGCCGAACCGCTCGCGGACGAGCCCGGTGAAGCCCTGCCCGGTCGCGATGCCCATCCGTGCGCCCATCTCCTGCGTGAAGAAGAGCGCGACCTGGCTCGCGAGGATCACCCAGAGGAGCGCGTATCCGAACCGCGCCCCGGCGAGCGAGTAGGTCGTGATGCCGCCGGCGTCGTTGTCGGCGAAGCCCGCGACGATGCCCGGACCGAGCACCGCGAGCGAGGCCGCGAAGCGCAGCCTCCACCGCGGGATGGGGTGCGGCCGACGGACGGCGATCCGTCGCCGTCGAGGCCCGACGGCCGCCGATGCGGACCCCTCGGGCGACTGCGCGGCCCCCGGCTCCGGCGGGGTGGCGCGCAGGTCCGTCACCGGCCGGCCTCGGAGCGCGCGAACAGCCTGGGGATGCGCTTCTTCCACGCCGTGGGCAGCACGGTGTCGATCGCGTCGTCGACCGTCACGATCCCGCAGAGCACGCCGTCGGTGTCCACGACCGGCACCGCGAGGAGGTTGTACCGGGCCACGACCCGGGCGACCTCGTCCTGGTCCGCGAGGATATCCACCGCGACGGGATCCTTCCGCATGACCTCGCGGATCGGCGTCTCCGGCCGCGCGACGATGAGGTCGCGGAGCGAGAGCACGCCCACCAGGTGTTCGGCCTCGTCCGTCACGTACACGTAGTAGATCGTCTCGGCCTCCGGCTCGAGCTCGCGCAGGCGCTCGATCGTCTCGGCCGTGGTCAGGGCATCCGTCACCGCGACGTACTCGGTCGTCATGATCCCGCCGGCGCTGTCCTCGGGGTAGCCGAGGAGCTCCCGGACCTCCGCCTCCTCGTCGTCCTCCATGAGGGCGAGGATCTCCTCCCGGCTCTCGTGGGACAGGTCGGCCACGAGGTCCGCCGCGTCGTCCGGGCTCATCTCCTCGAGGACATCCGCGGCCCGTTCCGGGGCGAGGTCCTCGAGGACGTCCACCTGCGCGTCCGGCTCCATCTCCTCGATCGCGTCGGCGACCATCTCGTCGTCCATCGTGGCGAGCACGCCGGCGCGGTCCCGCGGCGTCAGCTGCTCGAGGATCGTGGCGAGGTCCGCCGGGTGCAGCTCCGCGAGGCCCTTGTGCGGGACGCGCAGACGCACGCCGGCGATCGTGGACTCCACCGGGTCCACGTCTTCCCAGTCGATGTAGTGATCCTGCACCGGCAGTCGGATGCTCCGCGCGAGCGCCCGGAACGGACCCTCGGCGCCGAGCCGGCGCAGCAGGCCGGACGCGCCGACGTCGACCGCGACGAGCCGGAACGATCCTTCGACCTCGTCGAGCCGGACGTCGTTCACGCGGACGACCTTGCGGCCGTCGATGTCGACGATCTGCTTGTCGAGCAGGTCGGCCTTCAGGCGGATCTCGTCCGGGCGCTGCTGGAACTTCCCGATGTCGATCGTCGCCGTGCCGAGGCGCGCGGCCGAGTCATCGAGGCGGTCCACCGACGCCCACGGAAGGAAGATGAGGCGCTTGTCCGTCTTGACGACGAGCCCGGTCACCGGCGGGTAGCGATCGCCGATCGCCACGATCAGGTCGGCCACCGCCCCGATCGATTCGCCGTTCCGGTCGAGCACCGGCCGGCCGATGGCCCTGCTCAGGTAGATCATCTGCCACCTCGCGGGCGGGTCCGCCGCCGACCGCCGGGAGGTGGCGCGGCACGCGTCGCGTGCCGCTGCCGCTCAGACGGCGGGGTAGACCTTGCGGGAGCTCCCGGCGCTACGCGCGCCGGGGGTACTGGGTCCGGTCTCCACTGGGAGAGGTTTCCTCCGATCCGGGCATGGCGGACCCCGCGGTGCGCGCCCGGCCGGGCCGGGCGGGGCGGGCGCGGCGGCGACTGCGCCGTCGGCGGCGGCCCCGCGGGATCGGGTCCCAGTCTATGCCCGCGCGAGGGGTCGCGGCAACCGCCACCGCGGCGACCGGAGCGGCCGACGCGCGCCACCGCCGCTGCGTGTCGCGACCGGCTCGCCATCCCGCACCGCACGTCGGCCCTGGACGCCCCGGCGGCGCTCTTCGGGTACGCTGCGGACGGTCGAGCCCACGGTCGCAGACCCCTGCGCTGTCGGCGAGACGCGCACCGCGGGGGCGGTACGACGATGGACGACTCGGCCACGACCGCGGGTGGCCCACCGGCACCGGCCGGCCGGCCGTATCGCGGGGCGCGACCCGACGACGCCCGGCGGCCGGTCCGCGTGGGCAGGGCGCCGCGGAGGGAGCAGGACGCCTCCGATCCGCTCACGGGAGGCGGCGGTGCCCGCGCGGAGGGGCGCCTCGCCCGGCGCACCGCGTACGCGATCGCGACACTCGCGATCGTCCTCGCCGTCATCGTCATCATCGAGTTCGCCACCGGCGAGGCGTCGCCCGTCGACGGCCCGATCGCGCTGCTCATCATCGTGATCGGCGTCCTGGCGCTGGTGAACCGCCGAGCGGTCGCCCAGCGCGAGCAGCAGCGCTCCGACGAGCTCGCCGACACCGCCCGCCTCATCAGGACGCTCTCGCGCGCGGTCTCGCCCGGCGCGGTCGTGGAGGCGATCGCGGACGACCTCGGCGCCGCGACCGACGCCGATCACGTCGTCATCGTGCGCCGCCGACCCCACGCCTGGGCGCTCGATGCCACGCTCGTCAGCGTGGGGACGGACGCCGCGCCTTCGACGACCACCCTGCCGTCCACCGACCTGGCGGCCCCGGGGCTCCGCGGAGAGCCCTCGGTGCACCGCCTCGAGTCGCGGGTGGCGGACGCGTTCGGACTCGCGAACACGATCGCGGCCCCGCTCGTGGTGGAGTCCGGGGTGGTGGGCGCCATCGTCCTCTCGCGGCGCACCGGGCAGGCGTGGGGCGACGGCGCACGGCGGCGGCTGGCGCTGTCGGCGGCCGAGGCGTCCGCGGGCCTCGAGCGGGCCTACGCGCTGAGCGAGGCGGAGGAGCGCGCGACGACCGATCCGCTCACGGGCCTCCCGAACCGCCGGCGATTCGACGACCATGTGCGCTCGCTCGATGGACGGCGACGGGCGAACGACCGCGTGGGCGTGCTCATGATCGACCTCGACCACTTCAAGCGGATCAACGACGAGCTCGGCCACCCGGCGGGCGACCGGATCCTCGCCGGCGCCGCCCGGGCGATCGCGAGCACCGTCCGCGACGTGGACCTGCCGGCGCGGGTGGGCGGCGAGGAGTTCGCCGTGGTGCTCCGCGACCCGGGGGTCGCCGCGGAGGTCGCCGAGCGCGTGCGGGCCGCGATCGCGGCCATCGACCGCCGGCCCGACGGGCTGCCGCTCGTCACCGCCTCGGTGGGCGTCGCGGTGGCGGTGGACGCGAAG
>CAIYQJ010000352.1 GCA_903928275.1 uncultured Chloroflexota bacterium | reverse complement strand
GGGCGCCGCGGGGGCGCCGCGGAACGTAGGATGGGGTCGGCGTGACGGCCGCAGGCCGGCCGCCGGCGAGAGAGGGTTTGATGGACTGGCTCGAGTTCGGCGTGCAGTGGCTGCACGTCATCGTCGCGGTCTTCTGGTTCGGCGGCACGATGTTCCTCGACTTCGTGGTCATGCCCACTCTGCACGAGGCACCGCCGGCGTCGAGCCGTGACTTCGGGCGCAGGCTCGCGCCGCGGATGGCCATGCTCATGCGCGCGGCGGCATTGATCGTCATCGTCCTCGGCGTGGTCCGCGGGATCGCGTGGGGACCGCGGAACGCGGCTGGGACCGGCTTCGACTTCGCGTCGCAGTACGGGATGACCTGGTCGCTCTCGATCGTCCTCGCGATCGCGATCGCGGCGGTCGGCGACGGCGCCATCGTTCGCACGATGCGGAAGCTCTACGGCGACGACGCGCTCTGGAGCTACGCCTCGACGGGCGGGCCGCCACCCGCCGCGTTCTCCGCGCTGACGGGCCGGCTCCGCACGTGGTCCATCGTCCAGCTCGTGCTCTTCGTCGCGGTGTTCACGTGCATGATCCTCATGCGGTTCGGGTTCTGATCGCCGCCGACGGCGCCGGCCACCCCGGGGAGGGCAGGAGGACGCGATGACGGACGCCGACGATCGCCGGCGGGCCCGCGAGATGCTCGACCTCGAGGAGGGCCGCGGCCCCGTCCCTTTGCTCGACGACGCGGGGATCGAGTCGCTGCTGCGGTCCAGCCGTCGGATCGCGGTGATCGGCGCGTCGCCGCGGCCGGGGCGCCCCTCGCACGACGTGCTCGTCGCGCTCCGCGCCCGTGGCTGGGACGCGGTCCCGGTGACCCCGGTGGCCGAGGAGATCGCGGGGAGCCGTGCTTACCCGACGCTCGCGGCAGCCGTCGCCGAGACGGGGCCGTTCGACATCGTGGACATCTTCCGTCGGGCGGAGGCGTGCCCGGCGCACGCCCGGGAGGCCGTCGAGGTCGGCGGGACCAGGTGCCTGTGGCTGCAGCTGGGGATCGTGAGCTGGGAGGCCGCCCGGATCGCCACCGCGGGAGGGCTCCTCGTCGTGATGGACCGTTGCTCGCTCGTCGAGGTCGCCCGCATCTTCGGCGCGACGGTGCGCGCCGACTGATCGGTCAGAGGCGGACGAGGAACCCGAGGAACACGAGCACAAAGCCGGCGACCGCCACGGCGCCCCACGTCCGGGCGGTCCGCTGGAGCAGCGCCATCGCCACCGACGCCCCGGTCCGGCCGTCGTCGCGCGGCCCGCCGCGCCACTGCTCGTAGCGCTGGACGTTCTGGTCCTGGGCGCGCAGCGCGCTGTAGCGCCGCCACGCCGGGGCCGCGCGCGTGTAGCCCACGACGATGAGGACGACGCCGATCGCCCAGAGGAGCAGGTTCACCGGGCCCACCTCGCGTCAGCCTCCCTGCGAGCCGTCGGCGTCGAGGTGAGCGCGCAGGACCGTTCGCGCGAGGGCGGCGTCCGCACGCCCGCCCGTCCGCTTCATGACCTGGCCGACGAGGAACCCGACCGCCTGCTCCTTCCCGGCGCGGTAATCGGCGACCGCGGCCGGGTTCGCCGCGACGACGTCGGACACGACCGCCCCGATGGCGTCCGCGTCGGAGATCCGGCGCATCCCGCGGTCGGCCACGATGTCGGCCGGCGGCCGGCGCGACTCGAACGCTTCGGCGAGGGCCTCCTTCGCCGACGTCCCGGAGATCTCCCCGCTCTCCACGAGCCGCACGAGCGCGACGAGGTCGGCGGGCGCGATCCCGGACCGGTCGATCCTGCCGCGGTCCGCGCCGGCCGCCGCGTTCACGAGGCGGGTGAGCTCGCCGGTGATCCAGTTCGCGAGAGCCTTGGGCGAGACGACGGGATCCGCCGCGGTCCCTCCCGCCGCGGTCCCTCCCGCCGCGGTCCCGGGTGTCGCCGCCGCGGCGACGGCGAGGGCGGCGTCGAAGTAGTCGGATGTCTCGCGCGTGGCGGTGAGGACGCCCGCGTCATACGCAGACAGGCCGAGTGTGCCCGCGTAGCGCGCCCGGCGGGCCGCCGGCAGCTCCGGGAGCCCCGCGGCGATCTCCGCGAGCCAGGCCGCGTCGACGCGCAGCGGAGGCAGGTCCGGCTCCGGGAAGTACCGGTAGTCCTCGGAGTCCTCCTTCGAGCGCATGACGTAGGTGATGCCGCGGTCATCGTCCCAACCCCGCGTCACCTGGCGGATCGTCTCCCCGGCGTCGATCGCGGCCGCCTGTCGCTCGATCTCGAACTCGATCGCCCGCTCCACGGAGCGGAACGAGTTCATGTTCTTCACCTCGACGCGCGTCCCGAACGGCTCCGTGCCCCGTGGGCGGATGCTCACGTTCGCCTCGACGCGCATCTGGCCCCGCTCCATGTCCGCGTCCGACACGCCGATGTACCGCAGCAGCCGCTGGAGCTCCTCCGCGTACCGGCGCGCCTCTTCGGCGGTGCGAACGTCGGGCTCGGTCACGATCTCCATGAGCGGCATGCCGGAGCGATCGAAGTCGAGGAGGCTCACTTTCCGGCCGTCCGGGTCCGTCGCGTGGATGAGGCGGGCCGTGTCCTCCTCGAGGTGGGCGCGGCGGATCCCGATCGTTCGCTCGCCGGCGCTCGTGTCGAACGTGAGGCTTCCGTGCGACGCGAGCGGCAGATCGAGCTGGCTGATCTGGTAGCCCTTGGGGAGGTCCGGGTAGAAGTAGTTCTTGCGGTCCCACCGCGTGGCCGACGGGACCGTGGCACCGATCGCGAGGCCGGTCGCGAGCACGTGCTCCACCGCGCGACGGTTGATGACCGGCAGGGCACCGGGCAGCCCCAGGCAGACCGGGCAGGTCCGGGAGTTGGGCGCTCCCTCGTCCGGATCGGCGTCGGCGGCGCACGCACAGAACATCTTCGTCGCGGTGCGCACCTGGCAGTGCACCTCGATCCCGATGACCGCCTCGTATCGCTCGAGCGCGGCGGCCAGGCCCGCGGTCACGGTCAGTCGCCCCCGCCCAGGTCGAAGCCCTCCTGGGCCTCCATCCCGCGCTCCTCGCGGAGGCCGGTGACGAACCGCCCGATGCGCCGGATCGCCTCGCGGATCCGCTCCTCCGACGTGGCGTAGCAGGCACGGACGTGCCCGGCGCCCGACGGCCCGAAGGCATCCCCGGGGACGACCGCGACGCGCTCCTCCTCGAGCAGCCGCATGGCGAACGTCTCGCTGTCGAGCCCCGTGGAGCTGATCCGCGGGAACGCGTAGAACGCGCCGCGCGGCTCGAATGTCGTGAGACCGATCGCGTTGAACCCGTCCACCATGAGCCGACGCCTCGTGTCGTACTCGGCCCGCATCCGCAGCACGTCCGCCTCGCCGTGCTTGAGGGCGTGGACCGCGGCGTCCTGGGCCGTGGTGGGCGCCGACATGATGGCGTACTGGTGCACCTTCACGATGCCGTCGACCAGGTGCGCGGGGGCGCACAGCCAGCCCACGCGCCAGCCGGTCATCGCGTATGCCTTGCTGAACCCGCCCATGAGGATCGTCCGCTCGCGCATGCCCGGCAGGGCGCTCATTGCGCGGTGCCGATGGCCGCCGTAGACGAGGCGGTCGTAGATCTCGTCGCTGTACACCACGAGGTCGTGGCGGACGGCGATCTCCGCGAGCCGGTCCTGGATCTCGTCCGAGAGCACCGCGCCGGTGGGGTTGCACGGGTAGCCGAGGAACAGGGCCTTCGTCTTCGGACCGATGGCCGCCTCGACCGCGGCCGGATCGAGCTCGAAGTCGTCCTCGAGACGGGTCGGGACGAGCCGCGGCACGCCCCCCGCGAACAGGATCCCCGGCACGTACGCCACGTACGACGGCTCGTGGAGCACGACCTCGTCGCCCGCGTCGATGGTGGCGCGGAGCGCGATGTCGACCGCCTCCGACGCGCCGATCGTGACGATGATCTCGGTGTCCGCGTCGTACCGGACGCCGTAGAGACGCTGGAGGTGATCAGACAGGTGCTGGCGCAGCTCGCGCGTCCCGTAGTTGCTCGAGTAGTGCGTACGTCCCGCGCGGAGCGACGCGATGCCCGCCTCGACGATGTCGGGCGGCGTGTCGAAGTCGGGCTCGCCGATGCCGAGGCTGATGACGTCGTGCATCGTGGCCGCGATGTCGAAGAAGCGGCGGATGCCGGACGGGGGCACCTCGCGGACGCGCCGGGACAGCGCCCGCGTCGCGAAGTCGGCGACGCCCGTCGGCCCGCCAGGGGCGCCGGCCGTCGGGTCGGTCGAGGTCGTCGTCATCGGGTCCTTCCTCTCAGCGGTCGCCTGCGCCGAGAGCCGCGGCCCGGTCGGCGGGCCTTGGGCTCGACGCCGAGCGGAGGGCGGCAAGGCCGGGCGGTTCGACGCCCCGCCACGGGGCGCCGGCGGTGATCCCCTCGAAGCCGCGCGCGAGCCGCAGGAGCTCGAGCTCGCTCCACGGCCGCCCGATGAGCTGGAGCCCGACCGGGAGGCCATCGGAGAGGCCGGCGGGGATCGATGCGCCGGGCAGGCCGGCCATGTTGACGGGCAGCGTGCAGACGTCGGTGAGGTACATCGCGACGGGGTCGTCCAGCTTGGCGCCGAGGCGCCACGCCACGCTCGGGCTCGTGGGAGCGACGATCGCGTCGACGCCCGCGGCCCACACGGCGTCGAAGTCGGCCTTGATGAGTGTCCGGACCTTCTGCGCCTTGCCGTAGAACGCGTCGTAGTAGCCGGCCGAGAGCGCGTACGTGCCGAGCATGATCCGCCGCTTCGCCTCCGGCCCGAAGCCCTCCCCGCGCGTCGCGAGGTAGTCCTCCAGCACGTCGCCGCCGCGCCGCGCGAGCCCGAATCGGATCCCGTCGTACCGGGCGAGGTTCGCGCTGGCCTCCGCGGACGCCACGATGTAGTACGCGGCGATGCCGTAGTCGGTGTGCGGGAGTGAGACCTCCTCGACCGTGGCGCCGGCCGCCTCGAGGAGCGTGACCGCCTCGCGGATCCGCGCCTCGGTGCCCGGCTCCATCCCCGCGACGAAGTACTCGCGCGGCAGCCCCAGGCGGAGTCCGCGGATGCCGGCGGCCGCCTCGTCGTCCGAGTCGGGGAGCGACAGCAGACCGTCCGGGACCGGGATGGGCGCCGAGGTGGAGTCGCGGTCATCGCGCCCGGCGACAGCGTGGAGGAGCGCCGCGGCGTCGCGCGCGTCGCGCGCGAGCGGCCCCACCTGGTCGAGCGACGACGCGAACGCCACGACGCCGTAGCGGCTCACGCGGCCGTAGGTGGGCTTCATCCCCACGATCCCGCAGAGCGACGCCGGCTGCCGGACGGAGCCACCGGTATCCGTCCCGATGGCGACCGGGGCGTGGTACGCAGCGACCGCAGCGGCCGAGCCGCCGGAGGAGCCCCCGGGCACGCGGTCGAGGTCCCACGGGTTGGAGGTGGGGCCATACGCGGAGTGCTCCGTGGACGAGCCCATGGCGAACTCGTCCATGTTCGTCTTGCCCAGGATCACGGCGCCGACGGCGCGAAGCCGCTCGGTGATGTGGGCATCGTAGGGCGAGGTGTATCCCGCGAGGATGCGGGAGCCCGCGGTGCACCGGCCGCCCCGCACGGACACGAGGTCCTTCAGCGCGACCGGCACGCCGTGGAGCGGGTGCAGCGTCGCGGACATCGCCGGGCCCACGCGGCGCGCGAGATCGAGGGTCGCGTCGGCGGCATGGGCCTGGACGAGCACCTCGGTGCGGTCCACCGCGAGCCACGCTCCGAGCGCCCGATCCTCGGCCTCGATCGCGTCGAGGTGGGCCGTGGCGAGCTCCTCGGCAGTGAAGTCGCCCGCCCGGAGGCCGACCGCCATCGCGTGCGCCGTGAGCCGCGTGAGGTCGCCGGACACGCTCAGTCGCCCCCGATGATCGCGGGGACCACGAGACGTCCATCGCGCGTCTCCGGCGCGTTGTCGAGCACGGCGCTGGCCGGGAGCGAGGGCCGAGGCTCGTCGTCGCGCAGGATGTTCTCGAGCTCGATGGTCTGGGCGGTGGGGGCGATGGCGTCCGTGTCCAGCTCGGCGAGCTTCGCGTACTGCTCGACGATGTGGTTGAGCTGGTCCTGGAGCCGCCCGATCTCGTCTGCGGTGAGGCCGAGGCGCGCGAGGTGGGCGACATGCTCCACGTCGTCGCGGGAGAGGGAGGGCATGCCGGGATGATAGCGGAGGCCGCGGGCGCGCCGCCGCCATCGGCGATAGGCTCACGCCGAGATGACGGAGATCCGGCCGATGCGACCCGCCGACGTGGACGCCGCCACCGAGGCGCTGCTCCGGGGCGACTGGGGCGAGCGCCGGGCGTGGTTCGCGTTCGTCGCCGGGCACGCGGGGTGCCACCCCGTCGTGGCCGAGGACGACGGCGCGATCGTGGGGACCGGGGTGGGCACGACGAACGGCGCGGTCGGCTGGGTGGGGACGATCTACGTCGTCCCCGAGCGGCGCCGCGAAGGCCTGGGCCACGCGCTCACGCAGCGCGTGTGCGACGGCCTGGAAGCGGGAGGCTGCCGCACCCTCGTGCTCGTCGCGACGGACGAGGGACGCCGGCTGTACGAGCGCATGGGGTTCGAGGTCTTTGATCGGTACGCGACGCTCGAGCGCCACGCGACGGGGACGGGAGCGCCGGAGGGGTCGGCGGCCGCCCGGGTCGACGGTGCCCGCGCGATGACCGCGTTCACGCGCGCCGACGTGCCGGAGGCAGCGGCCCTCGACCGCGCCGCAACCGGTGAGGACCGGGCGCACCTCCTGGCGGCATTCAGCGAGGAGCCCGGTGGGCTCGCGCTTCGCGGCGGAGCAGACGGTCGCTTGCGCGGGTTCCTCTGCCGGGCTCCGTGGGGCGGCGGTGCCACGATCGCCGCCGACCCGGAGGACGCCCGCGTGATCCTCGCCGAGCGGCTGCGCGCTGCCGAGCGCGGCCATCGCGTGCGGGCCGGGGTCCTCGCGTCGAACGAGGCGGGCCTCGCCATGCTCCATCGCGACGGCTGGACGGACGCGTGGACGGCGCCGCGACTCGCGCGGGGCGCGCCGATCGAGGCGCCGCTCTCGGGGATCTGGGGGCAGTTCAACCACGCGCTCGGGTAGGCCGGATCAGCCCGGCTTCGGCGGGCGGTCCGGGCCCGTCAGGCCTCGTCCGATGGTGCCTCGCCCGCGAGCAGCCGCCGGAAGCCGGCCTCGTCGAGGACGGGCACGCCGAGCTCCTGGGCCTTCGCGAGCTTGGAGCCGGCCCCGGGCCCGGCGACCACGTAGCCGGTCTTCTTCGACACCGAGCCCGACGCCTTGCCCCCGGCGGCCCGGATGACCGCGTCGGCCTCCTCGCGCGAGAACCCCTCGAGGGAGCCCGTGACGACGACGGTCCGTCCCGCCAGCGGCCCGGGCTCCCCCACCCCCCCGACCGCAGCAGGCATCCGGGCCGGCCGCTCCGGCTCCACGCCGGCCCGGACGAGATCGTCGAGGACGCCGGCGGTGGCGTCGCCCGCGAAATACCCGGCGATGCCCGCCGCCACCGTGGGCCCGATCCCCGGCACCTCCTCGAACCGCTCGGCCTCCGCGGTCCGCAGCGCGTCGGTCACGCGCGCGAGCCAGCCGTCCGGGCCGTCCATCGGCTCTTCGTCGGCGGGCGGCCACGTCGCGCCGATCCACGCCGCGAGGTCGATCGCCGTCTGCTCCCCGACCTGCGGGATCCCGAGCGCGTAGAGGATCCGCGCCAGGGGGCGCCGCCGGGCGCGCTCGATCGAGACGATGAGGTTCTCCGCGCTCTTCCGCCCGAAGCGGTCGAGCGCCTCCAGCTGCTCGACGGCGACGCGGTAGAAGTCCCCACGGGTGCGCAGGAGTCCCCTCTCCAGGAGCTGCGCGATGACGGCGTACCCGGCACCCTCGATATCCATGCCGCCGCGCCCCGCGAAGTGCGCGAGCTCCTCGAAGATCCGGGCGGGGCAGGCCGTGTTCGGGCACCGGTAGCGGACCTCGCCCTCGGCGTGCTCGACGGGCGTGCCGCAGACCGGGCAGGTGGCGGGCATCGCGAACTCGCGCTCCGCTCCGGTCCGACGGTCCGGCAGCGGTCGGACGACCTCCGGGATCACGTCGCCGGCCTTCTGGAGGATGACAGTGTCGCCGATCCGGACGTCCTTGCGGCGCACCTCGTCGAGGTTGTGGAGCGTGGCGCGCGAGACCGTCGAGCCGGCCACCTTCGCCGGTCGCAGGTGCGCGACCGGGGTGAGCGTCCCGGTGCGGCCGACGTACGCGACGATGTCCTCCACGATCGTCTCGACCTGCTCCGGCGGGAACTTGTACGCGATCGCCCAGCGCGGCGCCCGGGCCACCATCCCGAGCCGGCGCTGGAAGTCGAGTCGATCGACCTTCACGACGACGCCGTCCGTCTCGTACGGCAGCTCGTGGCGCGCATCGCGCCAGCGCTCGAGGAAGGCGATGACGCCGTCGATGTCGAGCCCGACCTCGCGATCGGGGTTGACGCGGAACCCGAGGGCGGCCAGGCGGTCGAGAGCGGCCGACTGCGTCGCGACCGCGTCCCGCGCGTCGTCATCCGCCCGGCTCTCGACCAGCTGGTAGACCCACGTCGCGAGACGCCGACTGGCGGTGACCGCCGGATCCTGCTGTCGCAGCGACCCGGCCCCGCTGTTGCGCGGGTTCTGGTAGAGCGGCAACCCCGCCTCCTCGCGCTCGGCGTTGATCCGCGCGAACTCGGCCTTGGGCATGTAGACCTCGCCGCGAGCCTCGACCGAGGCCGGCTCGGCAAGGCGATGCGGCACCGACGCGATCGTCCGCAGGTTGGCGGTCACGTCCTCGCCCGTCGTGCCGTCCCCGCGCGTGGCGCCCTGGACGAACAGGCCGTCGAGGTAGCGGAGGCTCACCGCGAGGCCGTCGATCTTCAGCTCGGCGACGTACGTGAGCCCCGGGGCAGGCTCGGGCGCGGCCGCGAGGTCGAGGCCCCTGCGGACGCGGGCGTCGAATGCGCGCAGCTCGTCATGGCCGAACGCGTTCGACAGGCTGAGCATCGGCCGCCCGTGGCGGACCTCGGCGAACGGCCCGACGACGGACGTCGCGCCCACCCGGCGCGTGGGCGATCCATGCGCGGCGAGTCCCGGGAATGCCGCCTCGATCGCGACGAGCTCGCGGAAGAGCGCGTCGTACTCCGCATCGCTCAGCTCGGGCGCGTCGTCGACGTAGTAGAGGCGGTTCGCGCGCTCGACCGCGGGCACGAGCTCCGCTCGGCGGGCGGCGGCCCGATCGATCCCGCCGTCACGCGCCGCCTCGACGAGTCCCACGTCCACGGGGAGCGGGGTGTCCGCGCCGCCGCCGGCGACCGGGGTCGCGGGTCCGGGACCGTCGGCGCCACCGGCGACCGGGGTCGCGGGTCCGGGGCCGTCGGCGCCGTCGGCGCCGTCGGCGCGCTCTGCGTCCTGTCGCCTGGCGCTCATCCGATCACCTCGAGGTTCGCGATGCTCGCGAGCAGCGTCTTCATGCTGCCCTCCCGGAATGCGACCGTCACCTCCTCGTCATCGCGCGTGAGCTTGCTCGTGACCACGATCCCGTCGCCGAACCGCGCGTGGTGGACGCGGTCGCCGTCACGGAAGAGCCGCTCGCCGGGGACGCGGACGCGGGCCGGCTTCGCCGGGGCGGGCCTGCCGCCTCGCGAGGCGAGCCCGGCGCCCGACGCGGGCGGCTCCTGCGACCCGCCGTCGTCGGAGAAGGCGACGTCGAAGCCGCCGTCGGGATCCGGGTCCACGCGCAGCACGCCCGACCGCTCCCCCGCCGCGTAGGACGCGCGCTTCGCGTCGAGGTCGCGGGTGGGCCGGAATGGCTCGCCGGGGCGCGGCGCGCCGGGTCGCCCGCTCCCCTGCCGGAACGCGCCACCCGCCGGTCGGACTCCGCCGAGACGGCTCGCGCCACGCGCCCCCCAGAGCATCGACGCGTCGCCGCGGAGGTCGGCCGCGTCCGCGCCGGAGCCGTCAAGGCGTGGACCCTCCATGAGCTCGGGCGGGATCTCGAGGAGGAAGCGGCTCGGCGCCGACGGCATCCCGGGGCCCCAGGTAGCGCGCCGCCAGGCGTGGCTGAGGAAGAGCCGGTCCTTCGCGCGCGTCATCCCGACGTAGGCGAGGCGGCGCTCCTCGGCGAGCTCGCGCTCGTCGTCGAGCGAGCGGGCGTGCGGGAAGACGCCCTCCTCGAGGCCGGCGATGAAGACGACGGGGAACTCGAGACCCTTCGCCGTGTGCAGCGTGATGAGGGTCACCTCGTCGCGCTCGCCCTCGATCGCGTCCTGGTCCGCGACGAGCGCCGCCTCCTCGAGGAACCGGTCGAGCGCGTCGTCCGCCGCGAGGTCCGCGTACCGGGTCGTGACACTCCGGAGCTCGAGGAGGTTCTCCCAGCGTTCCTCGCCGTCCGCCGAGCCGTCCATGAGCATCGCGCGGTAGCCGCTCTCCTCGAGGACCGCGTCGAGCAGCTCGGGCAGGTCGAGGATCCCGACGCGGGCCCGGAGGCGCTCGATGAGGCCGACGAAACCGGCGATCGCGGTCCGCGTCCGCGCGGCGAGCCCCTCGACCGTACCCGCGGCCGCCGCGCGGAGCGCGTCCCACGGCGAGACGCCCGTGCGCGCGGCGAGGTCGCGAACGACCTCGAGGCTGCGGTCGCCGATCTGGCGGGCGGGGACGTTGAGGATCCGCTCGAAGCTCACGACGTCCGTGTCGGTCCGCAGTGTCCGCAGGTAGGCCAGCGCGTCCTTCACCTCGCGGCGCTGGTAGAACCGCGTGCCACCGATGATCTGGTACGCGATCCCGTGGCGGAGCATCGCCTCCTCCACCGCGCGGGACTGGGCGTTCGTCCGGTAGAGCACGGCGGTGTCGCGCGGACGAAGGGGCACGTCGTCGGCCCGCCGCGTGAGGACCCCGGCACCCGCACCGGTGAGCTCCTCGATCCGGCGGGCGATCCACTCGGCCTCCTCCTCCTCGTCGAACGCCTCGAAGAGGGTGATCGGGCTGCCGCCGGCGCGTTCGGTCCAGAGCTTCTTCTCCGTCCGCGACGCGTTGCGGCTCACGACCGCATGCGCGGCATCGAGGATGAGCTGGGTGGAGCGATAGTTGCGCTCGAGCTTCACGACCGTGGCCTGCGGCCAGTCGCCCTCGAACTCGAGGATGTTGCGGACGTCGGCGCCGCGCCACGAGTAGATCGACTGGTCGTCGTCGCCTACCACGCAGAGGTTCGCGTGCCGGGCGGCGAGCGCCTTCACCCACAGGTACTGGGGCCGGTTCGTGTCCTGGTACTCGTCCACGTGGAGGTAGCGCCAGCGCTCCTGGTAATGCAGGAGGACGTCGGGCGCCTCGTCGAACAGGCGGACCGCCTGGAGCAGCAGGTCGTCGAAGTCGAGCGCGCCGGCTTCGCGGAGGCGGTCCTCGTACTTCCGCGCGAGCCGGGCGATCTCGCGCTCGCGGTGGGTCGCGGCGTTCTCCGCGAGATAGGTGGCGTCGAGCATCTCGTTCTTCGCGCGGCTGATCGCCCCGAGGATGGCGGCCGGCCGGTACTCGCCGGTGATCGGCAGGTCCTCGTCCTTGAGGATCCGCTTCATGAGCGCCTGCTGGTCGTCCGTGTCGTAGATGACGAAGCGCGACGGGATGCCGATCGCCTCGCCGTCGCGCCGGAGCAGCCGGGCGCAGAGGGCGTGGAAGGTGCCCATCGCGACGTCGCGGCCCGCTTCGGCGCCCACGAGCGCCACGATCCGCTCGCGCATCTCCGCCGCGGCCTTGTTCGTGAACGTCACCGCGAGGATCCGCCAGGGCGCCACGCCCTTCACGCCGACGAGGTACGCGACGCGATGCGCGAGCACGCGCGTCTTGCCGCTGCCGGCGCCCGCGAGGATGAGGACCGGGCCTTCCGTGGTGGAGACGGCGCGGGCCTGCTCGGGGTTCAGGCGGCCGAGGATCGACGCGGCGAGCGCCTCGCGGCCGGCCTCGGCATCCGCGCGCTCCGCGGCGACCGCGCCCGCGGCCAGCTCATCCTCGTCGGTCCAGGGAGCGACAGGGGGCACGACATGCGCGCCGACCCCCACGAACGCATCGTCGGGCATCGCCTCGGCCGCGTGCGGGACGTCATCGAAGGGCGTCGGCGCGGTCGATCCCAGCCACGCGGGCGCATCGGCGTCCGCGAGGAACGGGTCGTCGGTGGACGGACGGGGACGGGTCACCCGGCGATTCTAGGGGTCCGCGGCCCCGCGGTCCTGCGTTCCGCGGTCCGGTGTCCACGGAGCCCCCGGCGCCGGCTCGCCTCGCGCCGGGTGGCCGTGACGACGCCCCCGGCGGATCGCCGGGGGCGTCGATCGGTCGCGAGGACGATGAGCCGCTACGGAGCGGTGCTGGGGATCTCGAAGCTCGGGATCGAGAAGCCGGGCTGGTCGGTCACCTGGTCGGCGGGCGGGGGCGACACGGTGACGGCCGCGTCGTACTTGTCCATGACGGCGGTGATCGTGACCGGCGCGCCTGCGGCGTCCGCGACCAGGACGATCTTCGTGGGTCGCAGGTCGCTCGTCTGGGCCCACCAGTCGATCGTCACGTTCCCGCTGAGCATCGGCGATGCGCCGGGCGACGGCGAGCCGGTGAGCCCGCCGGCGAGGCCGCCGAGGCCGCCGCCGAGGCCGGAGAGGAGACCGCTCGCGTCACCGCTCAGCGCGGAGGCCGGCGCCGTGATCTTCACGTGGTAGCAGGTCGCGGTGCCGCACGGCTCATCGGCGAGCTTCTCCGTCGTCACGCCCGGCGCGCTCAGGGCCTTCTTCAGGTCGGCGGTCATGGAGGCGACGCCCTGGCTCGGCGAGGGGGACGCGCCCGGCTCGGGCGACGAGACGCTCTTGGTCCACTTGTCGCCCATCAGGTTGATCTTCGTGTAGGACGTGTCGCCGTCCTGGATCAGGTCCACCTTCATGCCGAGGAGGACCGGGACCGACACCGTGATGACCCCCTTCTTGCCGTTGACGTCGACGGTGAGCTCGATGTACGAGCCGGCGAGGTCCATCGACCCGCCGGACGCCGCCGGCGCCCCGGATCCGCCGCCCACAAGCGACGAGAGGTCGAACGGGACGGTGCCGGTGATGTCGGCCTTCGCGTGGACCGTCTGGACCTTCGACAGCGCGTCGAGGCTCTGGGCCACGATGGCGGCCGGGTCGGCGACCGGCGACGGCGTCGGCGACGCGGCGCTCGAGCACGCGGCAAGCGCGACGACCGCCGTCGCAGCGATCGCGAGGAGACGACGGTTCATGGCGATCCTCCGGAAGGGTGGCCGACCCGACGAACGCGACCCGGCGGCGCCAGAGTCCCGCCGATGGGCGCGGGTGTCAAGGGGCCGGAGGTACCGGACCTCCGCGGGGGCCGCCCGCATCAGCGCCCGGCTCCGCTGTCACGACCGGATGAGAAGCCGCGGCTCACCGAGTCGACGACGCGCTCCGCGAAGTCGAGCGTCAGCTCTCCGCCGAACATGAGCCGGAAGTAGACCGGTCCCACGAGGAGCTCGGTGGCGACGTCCATGTCGGCGTGCGGGTCCAGGTCGCCCCGCGCGATGCCACGCTCCATGACGTGGGCCACCGCGTCGCGCCGACCCTGGACGACGGCCGCACGGAACGGGTCACCGAGCGCGGGGTTGCACGCGATGTGCGAGAGAAGTGCCCGGATCACCGGCCCGAAGGGCGTCTCGGTCAGAGCGCGCATCGCGTTGGTCGTGGCCGCGAGCAGCTCGACGCGGGTGTCACCCACGTCCTCGATCTCGATGTGCGGCGACGCGAGCTCCATGAGCAGCTCGAGCACGAGGGCCTCGCGGGTCGGCCAGCGCCGGTAGATCGTCGCCTTGCCGACGCCCGCCCGGGCAGCGACGTGCTCGAGGCGGAACCGGGAGAAACCGTTCTCGATGATGAGCTCCCGGGTGGCGTCGAGGATCGCCCGATGCACCCGGTCGCTGCGCGGCCGACCGCGCCGCACGACGGGTCGGGCCGGCGGCGCCGTGTTCGCGGCCCTCTCCCCCGGATCGAGGCCCTCTTGTCGGTTCGCGGTCATTGGCATATGATACGGCACGTACCGTATCTTCTCAAGGGAGAAGCAACATGACCGACAACGACCGGATCACCGACAACGACCGCGCCGTCGACCTCATCGAGGGCGCCACCCAGGCTGAGCCGTTCTGCTGGTGCGGGTCCCACACCGTGGCCATCGCCCGTGACGGGGGCGTGTCTCTGGCGTGCGCCACCCTGACCCGACCGACGCCGCGCCTGCGAGGTCTCCTCGGGCTCGGCAGGATCAGCGCTCACCTCGAGCGCCGGCTGATCGACTTCGCCGACTGGCAGGCCGCGTAGGGGGCGTCGCCGCGACTCCCGGCCCCGGGAGGCCTCCGCGCTCAGCGACGATCCCGGCTCGGGCGGGCCGACTCGACGGTCCGCGGCGGAGGCGATGGGCGTCTCCTGCTCGCTCCCGCATGGCAGCGATCCCGGCAGCACGAGAGCCGGTCCTCCGCGAACGGAAGACCGGCTCTCGTCGTGTCCTGGGCGTGACGTCCGCGTGGGCGGACGTCACCGGACGCTATCGGTTCACCTAGAAGTCCATGTCTCCGCCGCCGCCACCGCCGTGGCCGTGGCCGCCGCCGGACTCCTTCCTCTCCGGGATGTCCGTCACGAGCGTCTCCGTCGTGAGGACCATCGCGGCGATCGAGGCGGCGTTCTGGAGGGCGGACCGTGTCACCTTGGCTGCGTCGACGATGCCCTTCTCGAACATGTCGCCGAACTCGCCCTTGAGGGCGTCGTAGCCGTGGCCCTTCTTCTGCTTGCGGGTGGCCTCGACGATGACCTCGCCGGACTGGCCGGCGTTGTCCGCGATCTGGCGCGCCGGGGCTTCGAGGGCCTTGCGGACGATCTCCACGCCGACCTGCTCGTCGCCCTGGAGCTTGATCTTGTCGAGGGCCGGGATGGCCTGGAGGAGCGTGGTGCCGCCACCGGCGACGATGCCCTCCTCGACGGCCGCTCGGGTCGTCGAGAGCGCATCCTCGATGCGGTGCTTCTTCTCCTTGAGCTCGACCTCGGTCGCCGCGCCCACCTTGATGACGGCGACGCCGCCCGCGAGCTTGGCGAGGCGCTCCTGGAGCTTCTCGCGGTCGTAGTCCGAGGTGGTGTCCTCGATCTGCGCCTTGATCTGGCTCATGCGCGCCTTGATGTCTTCGGGCTTGCCGGCACCATCCACCAGGGTGGTGTCGTCCTTCGTGGCGACGACGCGCCGCGCGGACCCGAGGTCCTCGATCGTGACGGAGTCGAGCTTGCGGCCGATCTCCTCGCTGATGACGGTGCCACCGGTGAGGATCGCGATGTCGCGGAGCATCTCCTTGCGGCGATCGCCGAAGCCCGGCGCCTTGACGGCGAGGACGGAGACGGTGCCGCGGAGCTTGTTCACGACGAGCGTGGCGAGAGCCTCGCCGTCGACGTCCTCGGCGATGATGAGGAGCGGCTTGCCGATCTGGACGGTCTTCTCGAGCGCCGGGAGGAGGTCCTGGACGCTGGAGATCTTCTTGTCGGTGACGAGGATGCGGGCGTCCTCGAGGACGGCCTCCATCCGGTCGGGGTTGGTGACGAAGTACGCGGAGATGTAGCCGCGGTCGAACTGCATGCCCTCGGTGTATTCCTTGTCGAGGCCGAGCGACTGCCCTTCCTCGACGGTGATGACACCGTCCTTGCCGACCTTGTCCATGACCTCGGCGATGAGCTCGCCGACCTCGGGGTCGGCGGCGCTGATCGAGGCGACGGCTGCGATCTGCTCGCGGTCCTTGACCGGGCGCGACTGCCGCTTGATCTCCTCGACGACGGCCGCGACGGCCTTCTCGATGCCGAGCTTGATGACCATCGGGTTCGCCCCGGCGGTCACGTTGCGGAGGCCCTCGGCGACCATCGCCTGGCCGAGGACGACCGCGGTGGTCGTGCCGTCGCCGGCGACGTCGTCGGTCTTGGTCGCGACCTCCTTGAGGAGCTGCGCGCCCAGGTTCTCGAGCGGATCCTCGAGCTCGATGTCACGCGCGATCGTCACGCCGTCGTTCGTGATCGTCGGCGAGCCGAACTTCGTGTCGAGGACGACG
>CAIYQJ010000351.1 GCA_903928275.1 uncultured Chloroflexota bacterium | reverse complement strand
GTGTCGCTCACGACCAGCTCGCCGGCCTTCGCCTTGTCGCACAAGCGGGCCGCGATGTTCACCGCTGACCCGACGTACCCCTCGGCGGTCGCCACGGTTTCGCCGGCGTGGACGCCGACGCCCACCCGTATCGCGTCGCCCGGACCGTCGGCCGTCGCACCGGCAGCCGCCACGATCGCCATGCCGCACCGGACCGCGGCGCTGGCCGAGTCGAAGACGACGTAGAAGCCGTCTCCCTCGGTGCGGATCTCCGCGCCACCGATCGCCGCCACCGCGTTGCGGACCAGGGACCGGTAGCGGTCGAGCAGGTCGGCCGCCGCGTGGTCGCCGCGCGCGTCGACGTAGCCCGTGTAGTCACGGAGGTCGGCGAACAGGAAGCCGTGCGTCAGCGTCGGCGCGGGCGGACCGGGGCGCTGCGTTGTCCGATCAGGGGAGCCGGTCTCGGCCACGGGCGACCTCCAGCCTCCTCAGGGTCGAGCGGCCCGGCCCGGCCCGCCAGAGGCATTCGTCACGGAGTCGCCCGGGGGGCCCGACGGGTAGGACGGCCGTACGATCGCGCTCGCGTCCGGATGGCGCGGCGCCCTGCGTCCCTGCGCCCAGCCGGAACGACTTCCGGCTCTGCGCACGCCGCGCCGCCGGGACTACCATCGGCGCGCCGCGGGGAGCTTGGACGCGCGGCCCACACCCTGGCCGCCGGGACCGCACCGAGCCACTGGCGAGACCGACCCGCGACAGAGGCGTCCCAGAAGGGACGCTGGGCTATGCGTCGGGTTCTTGTCGTTGCCGCCGCGGCGCTGATCACGGCCATGCTGGCTGTGGGGGCGGTCGCTGGAGCAGGCAGTCCGTCGAAGCCGATGATCCCCGCGATCGGGATCAAGAACTTCGAGATGAACTCGAACAACGTCGAGTTCACGGCCCCAGACGGGACAACGGTCTTGAGCCTCCGGGCCGAGACCGGAAGCAACAAGCAGGAGTGCCTCGCCTCGCTCAGCGAGAATCGGCTCGGTGTCTTCCCAGCCGACATCTACTGCGCGAGCCGGACCGTCCAGCTCGCGGACGGGAGGTCGCACGCCGGCGTCTACTTGCATCTGTTCCTGGTCGCGGCGCCAGACCCGGACTTCGCGTACTGGGTGAACGTCTACCAGGAAGGTGCGAAGTTAGACGGCGCTCCACGGAAGTGCGACATGCCGGGCTGCAACGACCAGACGTGACCATGGGCGAGTCCTGAGCGGTCAACCACTCGCCTGACCCGGCCCTCGGCTCCGCGCCGGGCGCTCCGCTCTCCTCGGAGGGTGGGACGCGCACTGGGCGTCCGGGGGCCGCGGTTCCGCCCGGCACCTCCGCTCCGCGCATCCGCGACGATCCCCGCCCCGAGCGGGCCAGCTCGACGGCCGGCGCCGGGGGCGCTCGACTACTTGACGCCCGGCAGCCCGATCGGGCACGCCACGCCCGTCCCGTGGTCGGGGCAGTAGCCGTTCGGGTTCTTGTCGAGGTACTGCTGGTGGTAGTCCTCGGCGAAGTAGAACGGGCCCGCGTCGGCGATCTCGGTGGAGATCCGCCCATAGCCCGCGGCCGTGAGGCGGCCCTGATACGCGTCGCGTGACGCCTCGGCGGCGCCGCGCTGGCTCTCGTCGGCCACGTAGATGGCAGAGCGGTACTGGGTGCCCACGTCGTTGCCCTGCCGCATCCCCTGCGTGGGGTCGTGGCTCTCCCAGAACGCGCGGAGCAGCTCCTCGTACGTCACGCGCGCCGGGTCGAACGCGACGCGGACCACCTCGGCGTGTCCGGTCCGGCCCGAGCAGACCTCGCCGTACGTGGGGTTCGGCGTGCTGCCGCCCGCGTACCCCACCGCGGTGGTGAAGACCCCGGGGATCTGCCAGAAGCCCTTCTCGGCACCCCAGAAGCAGCCCAGCGCAAAGGTCGCGAGGGCGGTCCCGTCGGGGAACGGCCCGTCGATCGGCGTTCCGAGGACCGTGTGCGTCCCGGGCCGCATGATCGGGCCGGGATGGCCTGGCAGCGCATCGCCGGCCGCGGGGAGGCGCAGCTTCGCGGGGTCGGGGGAAAGGAAGTCGAGGACACCCATGGGACGCTCCGAAGTACGATGTGCCGGCATCCTACGGCAACTGTGCGACATGGCCCATCCCGGCCATCCGCCATCGGGGGGCGCCGTCGGTCTCCGTCGGCGCCCGCGACACTTCGAGGAGAGACGATGCGTCGACCGATCCTGATCCCTGCCCTGCTCTCGCTGGCGCTCGTGGTCGCCGCCTGCTCGACGTCCGGCGGCACCGGCGGCACCTTCGAGGGCACGACCTGGCTGCTCAAGACGTACTCGAGCGGCTCGTCGCTGGTGAACATCCCGCCCGGCGTCGCGTCGGATGCCGTCTTCACGGGCGGCAAGGCCTCCGGCGTCCTCGTCTGCAACAGCTTCACCGCGCCGTACACGACGTCCGGCAGCGCGCTCACGCTTGGCGCCGTCGCCAGCACGATGATGGCCTGCCCGAACACGTCGCCAGGCGTGGAGAGCGCGATCGTCGCGGCCATGGGCAGCGTCGCCACCTACACGGCGTCGAAGACCGTGCTCTCGATGTTCGACAAGAGTGGCGCCAAGGTGCTGGAGTACGGCATCGCCCCCGCGGACCCGCTCACGGGCACCAGCTGGAACGTCACCGGCATCAACAACGGCAACCAGGGCGTCGAGAGCGTCGCCGCGGGCGCCGCCGTCACGCTGGTCTTCGGCACGGACGGGTCGGTCAGCGGCTCGGGCGGCTGCAACACGTACACCGGGTCGGTCGCGATCTCCGGCGACGCGATCACGTTCGGTCCGCTCGCATCCACGCAGATGGCGTGCGATCAGGCGGTCATGACCCAGGAGACGCAGTTCTTCGCCGCGCTCGGCGCCTCGAAGTCGTTCAAGGTCAGCGGATCGACCCTCACCATGCGCGACACCGGTGGCGCCACGCAGGTGACCGCCGCGAAGAAGTAACGCTCGGCTCTGGCGAAGAGCGCCTGCTGCGCGCGTAGCATGGCGCCGTGGGCGGGTCGGCGAGGTGCGCCGGCCCTGCCGACGAGAGGGTGTGAGGGTTCGCGATGAAACGACCGATCGGCGGGATGATCCTCGGTGTCGTCGCCGGCCTGGCGGGCCTGTACCAGCTCTACCTGATGCTCGTCTTCGCCGGGATCGTCAGCTTCAGCTTCGTGGGCGCGGACGTGACCTTCAAGAGCATGCAGTGGGGCCAGTTCCTGTGGTCCGGCCTCATGATGCTCATCTGGTTCTGGGTCGCCGCGGGCTTCTTCACCGCGCGCCTCTACGCGTGGATGTTCGGCATCATGATCTCGGGGATCACGCTCATCTGGAGCATGTTCGCGGTACTCGGCTCGGCCACGCTCGAGTCGATGTTCCCGGAGCTCGCGTTCAGCGTCATCGTTCTCTTCTACCTCATGTACCCGGGGACGCGCGAGGCGTTCTACGAGGCCGAGGCGACGCGCCTCCAGCAGCCGTAGCAGCTCACTGCCGAG
>CAIYQJ010000350.1 GCA_903928275.1 uncultured Chloroflexota bacterium | reverse complement strand
TCGGGGGCGGGCTGGTTCGACGACATCTCTGGGTGCTCCTCCGCGCCGGGCCGCTCGGCGGTCCGGGCACTCGTCGACGCGCGAGGCGTCGCTACTCTTCGGACTCCTCGACGGCCGCCGCTGCGCCGCCCTCGTCCGCCACGACGAACGAGTGCTGCGGCTGCCACGCGACCACGACCGCCTCGCCGGGCTCCCACAGCTCGGCCTTCGTCGCTCGCTCCACGTTCTGCTCGAACACGGTGAGGCGCCTGTCCCCCGGGACCTCGACCTGGTACTGAGTGCTCACGCCCATGTAGCTGGCCGAGCGCACCGTGCCGGTCATGCGGTTGAACTGGTCCGGGACCACCTCGTGCGGCTCGAGGAGCCGGATCTTCTCCGGGCGCACGCCGAGGAGGATCCTCTCCTTGCCGTCGGTCAGCGCGCGCGGCGCCCGGACGGTGACCCCGTTCTCGAGCGCGACGGTGCCCCACTCGCCGTCGCCGCGGCCAACCAGGCCGCCGACGAGGTTGCTGATGCCGAGGAACCCGGCGACGAACCGCGTGGAGGGCCGCTCGTACAGGGTCTCGGGGTCGCCGAGCTGCTCGTAGTGCCCCTTGTTCATGACGGCGATGCGATCGGACATCGTCATCGCCTCTTCCTGGTCGTGCGTCACGTAGATGAACGTGATGCCGACCTCCTGCTGGATGCGCTTGAGCTCGATCTGCATCTGCTTGCGGAGCTTGAGGTCGAGGGCGCCGAGCGGCTCGTCGAGCAGGAGGACCGCGGGGCGGTTGATGAGGGCGCGGGCGAGGGCGACACGCTGTGCCTGGCCTCCGGAGAGCTGGCCGGGCTTGCGCTCCTCGTAGCCGGGAAGCTCGACGAGCGAGAGCATCTCGGTGACGCGGCCCTTCACCTCCGCGTCCTTCACGCCCTTGCGGCGCAGCCCGAACGCGACGTTCTCGTAGATCGTCAGGTGCGGGAAGAGGGCGTAGTTCTGGAAGACCGTGTTCACGTTGCGCTTGTACGGCGGCAGCCACGTGACGTCCTGGCCCTGGAGCTCGATGAGGCCGGACGTGGGCTCCTCGAAGCCGCCGATCATCCTGAGGGTCGTGGTCTTGCCGCACCCAGAGGGACCGAGCAGCGAGAAGAACTCGCCGTCGCGGACCTCCAGGTCGATATGGTCGACCGCGGCCATCTCGCCGAACATCTTGACGACGTCGACGAGTCGGACTGCCACCTGCGTCACGGCGGGCGCTCCCCCTCACGCGCGGATGCGCCCAGCCTCCTCCCGGCGGGCGCTGTCACCGGCGCATGGACGGTGGGGACGCGATCCACTCGGCGGCGTGTGCGAGGATAGCGCAGCGGAGACACAGCATGTCAAATGGACGTGCGAATCACGGCGTCAAAGCCGGGCCTGAGGGCATCGCCGCGCATGCCAGGGCGCATCTCCGGCCGCGATCCGCGCGCAACGGGGAGGTCATGGGATGGGTGCGATCGGCACGGGCCCCGGGCGGCCCGTCGTGTTCGTGGGCGTGCGGCTCCTCGACGGGCGCAGCCCGGATGCCGTCGAGGACGCGGTCCTCCTCGTGGCCGCGGACGGTCGGATCGCGGCCGCGGGTCCCGCCCGTGCCGTCGCGGTCCCGGATGACGCCCTCCGCGTGGACGGCGGTGGCGCCACCCTGGTGCCGGGGCTCATCGATTGCCACGTCCACCTGACGGGTGCCCACGAGCCCACCGACGCGTACCTCCAGCGATCCGCCACGGACATGGTCGTCCGGGCCCTGCGGACCGGGCGGGACTTCCTCGGGTCGGGGGTCACGACGATCCGGGATGCGGGTGGCGCCACGGCAGGCATCCGACGGGCGTTCGCGTCGGGCGAGATGCCCGGCCCGCGCACGCAGGTGAGCGTCATGTACCTCTCGCAGACCGGCGGCCACGGCGACGGATGGACGCCCTCCGGCGCGGACCTCAACGGCGCTTTGCCACCGGACCTCCCGAGCGGGATCTGCGACGGACCCGACGAGTGCCGCAAGGCGGCGCGCCTCCAGATCCGGGCCGGGGCGGACTGGCTCAAGGTCATGGCGACCGGCGGCGTGTACTCCCTCGCCGACACGCCGGACGCCGCGCAGTTCACGCCGGAGGAGCTGCGCGCGATCGTGGAGGAGGCGGACGCGGCGGGGATCCACGGGGTCCTCGCCCACGCCGAGGGGACGCGCGGGATCAAGAACGCGATCCGGGCGGGCGTCCGGTCGATCGAGCACGGCGACCTCATCGACGAGGAGGGGATCGACCTCCTGATCGAGCTGGACGTCCCGATGATCCCGACGCACCTGATCATGGAGGAGGCAGTTCGGCCCGACCGGGTGGCGGAGGGCATCACGCCCCCCTGGGCGCTCGAGAAGATCCGGACCCTCATCGAGCGCCAGCGCGAGACGTTCGCGGAGGCCGTGCGGCGCGGAGTGCGGATCGCGATGGGGACCGACGGCGTCGCGGAGTCCCACCTCCCCACCGAGCTCGCCCTCATGGCGGAGCGCGGGATGAGCGCGCACGCGTCGCTGCGCGCGGCAACGATCGCGGCCGCCCGGCTGCTCGGCATCGCTGCCGACGTCGGGACGCTCGAGCCGGGCAAGCTCGCCGACATCGTGCTGGTCGCGGGGGACCCGCTCGCCGAACCGGGGCTCTGGCGGGATCCGGCCCGCACGATCCTCGTCGCGCAGGACGGGCGGATCGTCGCGGACCGGCGCGGGGCCTGATCGGGACAGGGCGCCGTGGCTGCGTGCGAACTGTGGCGGGCGCTGCCCGGCGACCTCCTCGGCCGCGGCATCCTCCGGCTGGCTGGCGTGCCGGTCTCCCGGACCGTCGATGTCGACGGCGTCGGCCGGGTCATCGTGGCGGAAGACCCGCGCCTCGCGCGCTGGCTGGACGCGGTGCCACGTGACCCGACCGCCATGACATTCGGGCACGTCGTCGTCGCCCGGGAGCGCCTCTCCGACGGCCTCGTCCGGCACGAGGCGGAACACGCCCGTCAGTGGGCGCGCCTCGGTCCTCTCTTCCTGCCTGCCTACCTGATCGCCGGCGCCCTCGCCGGCCTCCGCGGTTCGGGAAGCTACGAAGGGAACCCGTTCGAGCGAACGGCCTTCCGGGCGGCGGACCTCCCGACGGCCGTCCGCACGGTGGCCGGGTACGATATCGGCCGCTGACGAACCGCCACCCAGCCGCGACCGGCCGACCTTCCGCCGGGCGCATGTCACGAGGGACCGCCGCATGCCGCAGCTCACCGAAGCCGCCGTCGTCGATGCGCTCCGGACCGTGCAGGAGCCCGAGCTCGGGGGCGACCTCGTGAGCCGGAACATGGTGAAGGACCTCGCGATCGACGGGACGCGGGTCTCGTTCACGATCGAGCTCACCACTCCCGCCTGCCCACTGAAGGACGAGATCGAGGCCGACGTGCGCGCCGCCCTGGCGCCGCTCGGCGCGGAGACGGTGGACCTCGCGTGGGGGGCGATGGTGCGGCGCTCGACGCCGTCGCAGCCCCTGCAGCTCATCCCGGGGGTGAAGAACATCATCGCGGTGGCGTCCGGCAAGGGCGGGGTGGGGAAGAGCACGGTGAGCGTGAATCTCGCTGCGGCGCTCGCCCGTGACGGGGCCTCCGTCGGCCTGCTCGACGCGGACATCACGGGGCCGAACATCCCGATGATGCTCGGCGTCGAGGGCCAGCCGCGGGCCACGGCGGACAACCGCATCGAGCCCCTGGAACGGCACGGCGTGAAGGTCATCTCGATCGCCTTCTTCGTCCCCGAGGGCCAACCGATCGTGTGGCGTGGGCCGCTCGTGGGGGGCGCGATCCAGCAGTTCCTCCGCGACGTCGACTGGGGTGACCTCGACTACCTCGTCATCGACCTCCCGCCGGGGACCTCCGACGCCCAGCTCACCCTGGCGCAGTCGGTCCCCATCTCCGGCGCCGTGCTCGTCACGACGCCCCAGGAGGTGTCCGTCTCCGACGTGACGAAGGCGCTCGGCATGTTCGAGCGGATGAGCGTCCCGGTCATCGGGGTGGTGGAGAACATGAGCGCGTTCATCTGCCCCCACTGCGGCGAGGCGACGGAGATCTTCGGCCGGGGCGGCGGCGAGCGGTTCGCGCGCGCACACGGCCTCGAGCTCCTCGGCCAGATCCCGCTCGACATCACCGTCCGGCAGGGAGGCGACGCGGGCGTGCCGGCCGTGGCGCAGCGCGAGCCCGGCCCGGCGGCGGAGGCGCTCGTGCGCCTCGCCCGCACTGTCGCGGCCCGGATGAGCGTCCGTGCCGCCTCCGAGGGCCCGGTCCTCACGGTGAGCTGACAGGCGGGGGCGCACGCCTGCCCGGTCGGCATCGGGTGGGCCGCGCGAGGCGCCCGCTGCTATCATCGCGTCACGCCGGGTCCGCCCAGACTGCCGGCTGCACGGTGACCGGGAGAAGGTCCCCTGAGCTTCGACTTCTCGCGCAACGATCCCGCCTCCGACGCCGACGAAGCTGCGCCGAGCGTCGTCACGGAGTTCGCGCGAGCGCGCGCCGCGGCGTCGCGGCTCGTCGGCGCCCATGTCGCGCTTGCCAGGGCCGAGCTCGCGCTCATCGCCGACCGGGCCAAGGTCGCTGGCTCGCTCCTTGGGGCGGCGCTCGCCCTTGCCATCTTCGCCGGGCTCCTCGTCAGCGTCGGCACGCCCCTCTTCATCGGCGAGTGGCTCTTCGGATCCATGGGCTGGGGCATCCTCCACGGAGTCCTGTTCGCGTTCGCGGTCGGCGTCGCGGCCGTGATGCTCGCCCTGGACTTGACGCCGCAGCACGTGATGCGGACGCTCGTGGGCG
>CAIYQJ010000349.1 GCA_903928275.1 uncultured Chloroflexota bacterium | reverse complement strand
GATCGAAACGGCAGGGAGTCGACGCCCACGCTTCGCCGCTGGCCGGGTGCCAGCGTCGGAGGCGAGCGTGTCATCTCGCCCAGCCGGGCGCGAGGGCTCAATGGTCAGGCCGGCGTCCCGCAGGCGACGTAGGCCGGGGCGTCGAATGCAGGCCCATGGCAGCCGAAGGGGAAGCGTCCTGCCGTCTCCGGTGGACGCGGGAGGCGGTCCGGGCCGGCGCGACGGATCGGCCCGGTACTTTCGAGGTCGTGCGGCGCCGCCCCGGCCGGCGCACGATCACGGCGGAGTCCCTCGGGATCTTCCGCCTCGACGTCTCCGGTCGGGGATCCGCGTGCACGGACGGAGGTTCGGTGATCCGCTCTGATCGACCCTGGCGCACGTGCCGCTCGATGACGGCGCTGCTCACCGTCCTCCTGACGCTGTCGGTCGCCTGGGCCGTCGCGCCGCCGGTCGCGGCCGCCGGGACCCGCCCTGCACGTGCGGAGGCCGCGTGGATCGCCCGGACGCTCGAGCGGATGACGCTCGACGAGAAGGTCGGCCAGCTGCTGGTCGGCCAGGTCTACGGTGCCCGCCCGGATACGCCGGACCGGCGCAACGTGCGGCTGTACGGCGTCGAGACCTCCGCCCAGGCGGTCGCGAAGTTCCACCTCGGCGGGGTCATCTACTTCGGGTGGGCAGGTAACGTGGACGATCCCGCCCAGATCGCCCGGCTGAGCGACGGCCTGCAGCATGCCGCCGCCACGCCCGGCGCCGGCGGCGGGACGGGCGTCCCCCTCATCGTCTCTGCCGACCAGGAGACCGGGGCGCTCGTGGCGAGGGTGGGGGAGCCCGCCGCCCAGCTCCCCGGCGCCATGGCGCTCGGCGCGGCCCGCGACCCCGCGCTGACCCGCGAGGCGTTCCACATCACCGCCGAGGAGCTGCGGGCGCTCGGCATCAACACGGACAACGCGCCCGACGCGGACGTGAACGTCAACCCGGCGAACCCGGTGATCGGGGTGCGCTCGTTCTCGTCGCGGCCGGATCTCGTGTCGACGCTCGTGACCGCGGCCATCGACGGGCTCCACGCCGGCGACACGGCGGCGGTCGCAAAGCACTTCCCGGGGCACGGCGACACTGCGACCGACTCGCACAGCGGCCTGCCGGTGATCACGCACACGCGCGCGGAGTGGGAGCGCATCGACGCGCCGCCGTTCCGTGCTGCGATCGCGGCCGGGGTCGACGCGATCATGACGGCCCACATCTCCTTCCCGGCGCTGGATCCGTCGGGCGATCCTGCCACGCTGAGCCGGCCGATCCTCACCGGACTGCTGCGCGACGAGCTCGGCTTCGATGGCGTGGTCATCACCGACGCCCTCACGATGGAAGGGGTGCGCCAGCGCTACGGCGACGCCGAGGTGGCCGTGCGCGCGCTCGAGGCCGGCGCGGACATCCTCCTCATGAGCCCCGCCCCGGAGGCCGCGGTCGGGGCGGTCCTCGGTGCCGTCCATGACGGGCGACTGACGGAGAAGCGGATCGACACCAGCGTGCGGAGGATCCTGGCGCTCAAGTGGGACCGCGGGATGGTGGCGCATCCGCAGGTGGACGTGTCGGCGGTCGATGCTGTCGTGGGCACGCCGGCTCATCTCGCCCGGGCGCAGGCGATCACGGACCGGACGACGACCCTGCTCGTGGACGACGGTCGGCTTCTGCCCCTCCCGGCGTCGAGCTCGGTGCTCGTGACGGGCTGGGGCCAGACGCGGGTGCCGATGATGGCCGACGCGCTGCGGGCCGGCGGGCGCGGCGCAGATGCGCTCTGGGTGGGGAACAGCCCCACGCCCGACGGGATCGCGCAGGTCGTGGCGGCGGCGCGCGGCCACGACGTCGCGCTCGTGCTGACGCGCGAGGCCTCACTCGCGAGCGGAGCCTCGCAGCGCGACCTCGTCGCTGCGCTCGTCGCCGCGGGTGCGGCCGTCGCGGTCGTCGCCGTGGGCACGCCGTACGACGTCACGCACCTGCCGGGTGTGGAGGCGTTCATCGCGACCTACTCGTACACCCGCGACGCGATCGGGGCGGCGGCCCGGGTCCTCACCGGCGACCTCCGCCCGACGGGGAGGCTGCCCGTGGACGTCCCGCAGCCGGGGGCTCCCGGGCGGATCGCCTATCCCTTCGGCTTCGGCCTGACCCCGCTGATCGCGACCGCGGAGGCCCGCCATCCGCGCCGGCCGGCGCGTCAGTCGAACGTCGTGGTGCCCAGGCTCTGCTCGAGGTCGGCGAGGATCGCTACGTCGAGGGGATCGGCGAGCGTGGACGCGAACGTGGCCGTCAGGTGGCCCATGTCGCGGAACACGAGGACCCCGTCGATGACGACCGGGCATGGGCTCGACGGGCAGATCCAGGGCGTGGGATCGACGAAGCCGGTGTACGCCACGTCGGCCGCCTGCCGCTCGTCGGCCAGCCATGTCGCGTCGATCGCGGAGGAGACGGGGGTGGCGCACGCCAGCGTGCTCATGGGGTTGGCGGCCAGGCACCTGGGCGGATCCTGCGTCGCGAGCGGCGAGTCCCCGATGTAGATGACCCGTGCGGCGAGCGGCACGAGCCGTTCCAGCGTGCGGTCCATGCCGGCCTGCCACGCTCGCGTGCGGGCGGCTCCCTTGAGGATGGTGCCCGAGGCGCCGACCGTGGCGAAGCCGCGCGTCCCGGCGACCAGGACGATCGCCGGGCTGTCCGCGGCGATCTCGCTCATGGCGTGCTTGCGCCAGGCGCTGCATGCGGTGGACACCCGGTGGTAGTTGGAGTTCCAGTTCGGGATGTCGGCCGGCGAGCACGCGGACATCGTGAGCACGCGGAGCCGCCAGCCCTCGCGCATCGCCACCTCCTCGACGGCGGGGAACCACGACAGCGCGTGGCTGTCGCCGAAGAGGATGATCTCGGTCGGAGACGTCGCGTCGCCGTAGATGCACGTCGCCTTCCTGGAGATCACGCCGGCCTGCTGGACGTGGCACCCGTCGAAGTACGGTGCGGGATAGTCGCGTGGCGCTGCCGCGAGTGACGGGGTCAGGTCGACCGGGACGGGCTCGTCCACGGTCGCGGGCCGGTCCGCCGGCGCGGCGGCGGCCACCGTCCCGGACCAGACGGGGGATGCAGCCAGGATCGCGGAGACGGCAGCCACGAGCAGGAACCCCCTCGGCATCCTCACGCGATCGGAAAGCATCGTCCGCTCCGGCTCACCTGGTCAGCGGGTGTCGGACCCGGCGGTCCACCACGTGATGGTAGACCGTTCTCGTTTCCCACCCGATTCCGCGGACCACGACGCACGGTCGAGCGTCGCGGGGGCGGACCGGGGACTTGGCAGTACCATGGCGCGACGCTGCCCGGAGGGAGACCGCCCGTGGCTGCCGCGCCGATGGAGCTCTCGAACGAGGCCCCGCACCCGATCCGTGGGGGCGACAGCCGAAGGGGGAGGTCTGCAGAACTCGCATCCGCCGGCCCCGGACCCCGCGACGCCCTCGCCGGCGCTCGACCGACCCGCACCTCCCTCGCGGTCGAGCGGGCACGACTTCCGGCCCGACCTGGAGGGACTCCGCGCTGTCGCGGTCGTCCTCGTGCTCCTCTACCACGCACAGGTGCCGGGCTTCACGGGCGGCTTCATCGGCGTCGACGTGTTCTTCGTCCTGTCGGGCTTCCTCATCACGGGGCTCCTGCTCCGCGAGGTCCGCTCCGCCGGCACGATCTCGCTCGGTGACTTCTACGCGCGGCGCGCGCGGCGCATCCTCCCTGCGTCCGCGTTGGTGCTCGCGGTCACGGTGGTCGCCTCGGCCATCGTCCTGTCCCCGCTCCGCCTCATCGACGTCGCCGGTGACGCGGCGGCGGCCGCGATGTACGTCTCCAACATCCGCTTCGCGGTGCAGGCCACCGACTACCTGCAGAGCACGCTCGCGCCGTCGCCGATCCTCCACTTCTGGTCGCTGAGCGCCGAGGAGCAGTTCTAC
This sequence comes from uncultured Chloroflexota bacterium, assembly GCA_903928275.1. Taxonomy (GTDB): domain Bacteria; phylum Chloroflexota; class Limnocylindria; order Limnocylindrales; family CSP1-4; genus CAIYQJ01. Next base: position 16,466 of record CAIYQJ010000349.1, on the reverse strand, counting down.
CTGTTCTGGCCCGCGTTCGTGCTCATCGCGTCGCGCTACGCATCGGGCTCTGCCAGGCGGCTCGGCGTGTGGTTCGTCGCGGTCATCGTCGGCTCGTTCGTCCTCTCGGTCTACCTGACGGGGACGCAGCAGCCGTGGGCCTTCTTCTCGCTGCCGACGCGGGCGTGGGAGCTCGGCGTGGGGGCCCTGCTCGCGCTCGCCGCCCAGCACTTCGGTGACATCCCGACGTGGGGGAGGTCCGCCCTCGGCTGGGGCGGCCTCGCGGTGGTGGCCGCTGGGGGGATCCTGATCACCCAGCAGACGCCCTTCCCCGGGTGGGCCGCGCTCGTCCCGGTGGTGGGGACCGCTGCCGTGATCGCTGCGGGCGGCGGTGGCGCCCGTGACCTCCACGCGCGTCTCCTCGGCACGGCTCCCTTCCGGTACGTGGGCCGCATCTCGTACTCGCTCTACCTCTGGCACTGGCCCGTGCTCGTCCTCGTGCCCATCGCCCTGGGCGGTCCGCTGCCACTCGCCGGTCGCGTCGCGCTCGTCGTCTTCGTCGCGGGCCCGCTCGCCGCGGCCTCGCAGCGATGGGTGGAGGACCCGCTCCGCCGCGGCCGCTTCATCGGGACGGTCACGCGGAGGAACCTGGCGATGGCCGGGGGCCTCACGGTGGCGGTCGCTGTCGGTGCGCTCGGCGTGGGGAGCGTCACGGCCGCCCGGCTCGGCGGCTCCGGATCGGTCGATGTCGTTGTCCCGAGCGGGGACCCGCTCGCCGGCCTCGTCCCCACGGATGCGCCCGGGACCCGCTCGCCGCAGCCGTCCGCCACGTCGCCGGGCGGCTCCCCGGCGGCCGGATCCACGGCGCGACCGAACGGCTCGGTGCCGCCCGCCGCATCGACGTCACCGGTGCCGGGCGGATCCGCCGGGGCGCCCGCCCTGCCGTCCCTGCCGCCCACGCCGGACGGCCCGGTGCCGGGCGATCTCACGCCGTCGCTCGCGGCCGTGCGATCGGATGCCCCGCGGGTCTACGCCGACGGCTGCCATCTCGACACCGCGACCACCACGTCGGGACCGTGCGCCTACGGTGTCGTCGATTCCCCGACGACCGTCGTCCTCTTCGGCGACAGCCACGCGGCCCAGTGGTTCCCAGCGCTCGAGCGCATCGCCCTCGACGGCGGCTTCCGCCTGGTGTCGCTGACGAAGAGCGCGTGCACGGCGGCCGACGTCACCGTCTGGAGCTCGACGCTCGGGCGCGCGTACACGGAGTGCGACACGTGGAGGCGGAACGCGATCGCGCGGATCACGGCGGAGCACCCGGCCCTCGTCGTGGTCTCCGACAGCCCCGGCGTGAGACCGATGGTGAACGGCGCGACGCTCGTGGGTGACGCCGGGACGGCGGAGCTCGCCGCGGGCCTGGCGCGGACCCTCGCGGCCGTCACGCCCAACGCCGGGGCGGTCGCCGTCGTCGGCGCCACGCCCGAGGCGCCCGGCGATCCTCCGTCGTGCCTCTCGGCCCACCCGGACAGCGTGCTCGCGTGCGCGACACCGGTGGCGACGGCGATCGACGCCGCCTGGGTGGCGGAGGAGGGGAGCGTTGCGCGCCACGCAGGCGCCGCGTTCGTGGATCCCACGGTCTGGGTCTGCCCGACCGGCCCGTGCCCGGCCGTGATCGGTCGCTACATCGTCTACCGCGACACGCACCACCTTGCGACCCCGTTCGTCGCTGCGCTCGCGTCGCGGCTCCGCGACCGGCTTCCGGCACCGGTCGGGCCCTCTCCGGCGGCGCCGACCGTGGCCTCCCCGACCGCCCGGCCGTAGGCGCGCCCTGCCTCAGGCTCGCCGCCCGGCGACGTACCATCGACCGAGCGCCGGGGTGGCGGAACGGCAGACGCGGCCGTCTTAAACACGGCCGTCCGCGAGGACGTGTGGGTTCGACTCCCACCCCCGGCACCACGCGAGCCGACGGATCGGGCCCGGCCGGGGCTCGGGCTCAGCCGCGGGGGCCGAAGAGCCCGCCGAAGATCCCGGGCGACCGACGCTCGGGCTCCTTCACCGGCGGTTCCGGGTACGCGGTCGGCGTCTCGCCGCTCACGAGCGCGGCGAGGCGCCGGAGCGCCTCGGCCGGCGCCGAGGTCGGCGCAGATGTGAGCACGGGGATCCCCTCGTTCGCCGAGCGGACGAACAGCAGGGGGTCGTACGGGACCTCCGCGTCCGGTGGGCGCCCGAGGAACGTCTCGATGTCCTTCGGTCGCAGGATCATGTCGCGTCCGGATGGGTGGTTGAGCACGAACACCGCGCGGTCGACGTCCGCGCCGGCCTCGGTGAGCACCTCGACGAGCGAGCGGATCGCCCGGAGGGCGGGGATCTCCGGCCGCACCGGGAGCACGATCGCGTCCGCACGCGAGAGCACGGCGACCGCTCGCTCGTTCGTGGCGGAGCCGAGATCGATGACGACCCGGTCGTGGGCGAGGGTCGCGGTGTCGACGATCGCGGTCGCCGCGGTCGGAGCCATCTCCGGCCCGGGAGCCCAATCGGGGGGAGCGGCGTAGACGACGAGCCCGCTCGGGTGCGGCGTGGCGTACGCGACGAGCTGCGAAGGGTCGCGCAGCGCGGGCTCATCGGCCGTCAGCTGGCTCACGTACCGCGTGGGCCGGAGATCGAGGTGGGTCGCCACCTGCCCGAACGGGAGGTGGAGATCGATGATCGCGACCCGCCCCGGGTATCGCTCGATGAGCGTGACGCCGAGGTTCACCGCGATCGTCGTCGTCCCGACGCCGCCGGTCGGGCTGAAGACCGCGATGGACCGACGCGGTCGCGCCGCCGTCCCCCCGCCGACGAGCGGCGAGGCGCGCTGGAACCGCACCAGCAGGGCCTCGATGCGCGCCTCGAGCTCGCGAGGATCCACCGATTCGACGAGCACCTCGTCCGCGCCGGACTGGAGCAGAGCGACCCGCGCCTCGACGTCGTCGGAGGCCGTCAGCACGCAGATGCCGGGGCGTCCGCCCTCGGAGGCGCCCTTCACGCGGCGGCACACCTCCGCCGCGGCCTCCGTGCCCAGCCCGGACAGGATGAGGACGTCGCGGCCGCGGAGGCTCTCGGGTGTCGGTTCCACCGTCTCGGCCACGTCCGCACCGTGGCCCGCCGCCACAAGAGGCTCCTGCAGGCGTGCCGCGGCGACGGGATCGCTGGTGACGATGAGGATGGAGCTCGCGGCCACGAGATCACTCCGAGCGTGCATGCCGTTCCGGCTCGAAGGAGCATACATCGGTGGCACGGGACCGCCGTGCTACACTCCCGGCGACCTTTCTGCTCCGCGCACGGTCGGCCGCGCCATCCCTCGACGGCCCCGACCGCATATGACCGGGGCATACCCGTAGGAAGGAGAGTGGCGCATGCGCCGATATGAACTCATGCTCGTGCTCCGACCGGACGCGCCGGACGAGCGCACCCAGGCGGTCCTGGAGCGCGTGACGCGGACGATCGTCGCCGACGGCGGCCAGATCGTGAAGGCCCAGCCGTGGGGCCGTCGCCGTCTCGCGTACCCGATCGAGCGGTACCGCGAGGGCCAGTATCACATCCTCGTGTTCGAGGCGCCGCCCACCACCGTGGGGGAGCTCGAGCGCAGCCTTCTCATCACCGAGGAGGTGCTGCGTCACCTCGTGATCCGGATCGAGCGCCCGCTCCGCGCATCGAAGAAGGGCGAGCCGATCGACGTCGCGGACGTCGACGCCGTCGTCCCGCCGTCCGGCGACGAGGACGAGCCGGAGCTCGTGGGCGAGCGCATCGACGAATCCGAGTCCGAGGCGGCTCCCGCCGCCGTCGACTGAGCCCGGAGGACGAGGTCGTGTCGCTGAACAAGGCGATGATCATCGGGAACCTCGGAGCCGACCCGGAGATGCGGTATACGCCCAACGGGCAGGCGGTGACGGAGTTCCGCGTGGCCGTGAACCGGCACTATCGCGGCCAGAACGACGAGTGGATGGAAGAGACCGAGTGGTTCCGCGTCGTCGCGTGGGGCCCCCTCGCCGAGCGGACCGCCGAGAGCCTGCGAAAGGGCCGCAAGGTCTACGTCGAGGGCCGTCTTCGGACCCGCCAGTGGGAGGACAAGGACGGCCAGAAGCGCTACACGACGGAGCTCGTCGCGAGCCAGGTGACGTCGCTCGAGCGCCCACCCCGCGAGGCGGGTGACGGCTTCGACGGCCCTCCCGCCGGGCGCTCCGGCGCGGCGCCCGCCGGGCGCGCGGACGTCTCCCCGCTCCGCGGCCGTTCGCCCGGCCAGGGCGATGCTCCCGCGACCGCCGCCCCCGGCGAGACCTACGAGGACCTCGAGGACCTGCCCTTCTAGGGCCCCCACGACGAACCAGTCGCGGCCCACGGCCGCACATCACGAACGACGAGGAGACCACCACCCATGGCACCCGGAGTACGCTCCAAGAAGCGCGACGAGTACTACCGCGACCGCCGTCGCCGCAAGGTCTGCGCCTTCTGCTCGGACAAGACGGTCGCGATCGACTACAAGGAGGTCAACCGTCTCCGGCGGTACCTCTCCGAGCGGGCGAAGATCGAGCCGCGCCGCAAGACCGGCCTGTGCGCCGGCCACCAGCGTGAGCTGTCGGTCGCGCTCAAGCGTGCCCGCCTCGTGGCACTCCTGCCGTACGCGCCACAGCACCTGCGACCCTGATCGGCGCGTGACGTCGGCCTGCACCGCACACGCGGCACGGGCCGACGCGAGAGGGGGTCGGCCCGCGTGATCGCCGGCCTGCTCATGGCCGTCTCGGGGGCGGGCGCAGGCCTGTTCGGGTCGCTCCTCGGGCTGGGGGGTGGGATCCTCATCGTCCCACTTCTCACGCTTGGCTTCGGGCTCCCGCTCCGCGAGGCGGTGGGCGTGAGCCTCGTGAGCGTCATCGTCACGAGCAGCGCCGCCGCCGGCGTCTATCTCGAGCGGCACGTCGCGAACCTCCGGCTCGGGATGACGCTCGAGCTGTTCACGGCGACCGGAGCGCTCGTGGGCGGGCTCGTGGCGTTCGCGCTGCCCGATCGCGTGCTCGCGGGCCTCTTCGCTCTCCTGCTCGCCTACACGGCCGTCATCATGCTGAGGCGGTCGCTCTCGCGGTCGTCCGGATCCTCGCCGGAGGCGTCGTCCATCGACGGCGCGGCGGGTGCCGCGGTGGCCGGGCCCACCGCCGAGGTCGGGTTCGTCGCCTCTCTCGGCGGGCCGACCTACCGCGTCCTCCGGTTCCCGTTCGGGATCGTCGGCAGCATCTTCGCCGGGCTCGTGTCGGCCCTGCTCGGCGTGGGTGGGGGCATCGTGAAGGTCCCGCTGATGAACCTCGCGATGGGCGTGCCCCTGCGTGTCGCGACGGCGACGAGCAACCTCATGATCGGCATCACCGCCTCCGCGAGCGCGATCGTCTACTTCCTCCGCGGCGGGATCGACCCCTACATCGCCGCGCCCACGGCGATCGGCGTCTTCATCGGCGCCACGGCCGGCTCGCGCCTTGCGCACCGCGTCGATGTGCGCGTGCTCCGCGTCCTCTTCATCGTCGTCCTCGCGTACACGGCGTGGGAGATGTTCACGAAGGCGCTCTCGTGAACCCCGTCGCAGGCGGCTCGGCATCGCCCGGCGGCGCGGGCGGCCCCGGACCCGCGGGGGCGGGCGCGACCGAGCGGGCGCTCGACCGGACGATCGGGCGTGTCCTCCAGTGGGGGATCGGGGCGAGCATCGCGCTCCTCGTCGTGGGCGTGATCCTCATGATCGCGGGCGGCATCGACCCGCTCGGCCCGCCGCCGCCGCCCTTCGACGTGGCCGCCCTGGGCCGCGGGCTCCGCACGGTGCAGCCGGAGGCCTTCCTCTGGCTCGGGCTCATCGTGACGATCGCGACGCCGTCACTGCGCGTCATCGCGTCGCTCGTCGGCTTCGGCCGCGCGGGCGATCGGCGGATGGTCCTCGTGTCCGCCGGGATCCTCACGGTCATCGTCGCGAGCGTCGCGCTGGGGAGCACGGTGGGCTGAGAGTGGATCTCGCCCAGCTCGTCGGCGCGTTCCTCCTCATCCTCGCCGGGGCCGAGCTCTTCACCAACGGGGTCGAGTGGCTCGGGCGCCGCCTCCACCTCGCGGAGGGTGCGGTGGGGTCGGTGCTTGCCGCGGTCGGGACGGCGCTGCCGGAGACCATGATCCCGCTCGTCGCGATCGCCTTCTCGGGTGGCCACGCCTCCGAGGAGATCGGCCTCGGGGCGATCCTCGGCGCACCGCTCATGCTCGCGACGCTCGCCATGTTCGTGACGGGCGTCGCCGTGCTCGTGTCGGCGCGCCACCGCGACCTCGGCGACACGATGCTCGTCCAGCCGAGCGTCATCAGCCACGACGTCCGATGGTTCCTCGTGGGGTACGCGATCGCGATCGCGGCCGCCTTCCTGCCGGCGGACCTCGTCGCCCCGCGATGGGCCGTCGCGGTACTCCTCGTGATCCTGTACGGCGGGTACGTCCGGGAGCACCTGCGGGCCGAGGGCGGCGGCTCGGTCCTCGACCTCGAGCCCCTTCGGCTCCATCGGCTCGACGCCGGGCGCACCGCCGCGCAGGACGGCGGTCCGCGGCTCCGTGTCATCAACGTGCAGGTCCTCATCGCGCTGGCGTGCATCGTCGGCGGCGCGTTCGTCTTCGTCGGCGCGGTGGCTCGGGTCTCCGCCACCCTCGGCGTCAGCGGGGTCCTCCTCGCGCTGGTCATCGCCCCGATCGCCACGGAGCTGCCGGAGAAGCTCAACAGCGTCCTGTGGGTCCGGCAGTCGAAGGACACCCTCGCGATGGGGAACATCACCGGCGCGATGGTGTTCCAGAGCATGATCCCGACGGTCATCGCACTGACCCTGGCGCCGTCGCTCTGGTCCGTCAGCGCCGCGCCGCCGCTCGTCTTCGCCTCCGCCGGCATCGCGTTCGCGTCGACGATCGCGATCTTCGGCCCCATGCGGCTGCGGGGCGTCCTGCGCGGGCGGTGGCTGCTCGTGGGGGGCGCGTTCTACGTCGCGTACCTCCTCGCCGTGGTGCTCGCGACGGCGGCGACCGGGTCGGCCGCAGGCTGAGATCGCCCGGCCATCGGTCGCCGCCCGGGCCGGCGAGGGCGGCGGGGGCCGACGGTATACTCCGCGCCAGAACCCGGGCGGCGCCGCCGGGGCGAACCATGGAGCCCGCACGATGGTGACCGAGCAGAAGCGCGCGACGGAATCGACCTCCTCGCGGACCGACACCGACGGGTCGTCGCTGACGTGCTACTTCCGTGGCGGGTTCGTGCCGCTCGCCGACGCGAACGTCCCGATCATGACGCACGCCTTCCTGTACGGGACGGCGGTGTTCGAGGGGATCCGGGCGTACTGGAACGCCGAGCAGGAACAGCTCTACGTCCTCAAGGCGAGGGCCCACATCGAGCGGATCCGCAACTCGGCCAAGGTCCTCTTCATGGACGAGGGGCTGCCGTCGGTCGACGACTGGGTCGCCCTCTGCGTGGAGGTGGTCCGCCGCAACGGCTTCCGCGAGGACGCCTACATCCGGCCATCCGTCTACATGAGCACCGAGGCGATCGGCGTCCGCCTCCACGCGCTCGCGCACGACTTCTACATCCTCGCCACCCCCTTCGGCGACTACATCGACACGCACGTCGGGATCCGCGTGAAGACGTCGAGCTGGCGGCGGACCTCCGACGTGGCCATCCCGGCGCGCGGGAAGATCGTCGGCGCGTACGTGAACTCGGCGCTCGCGAAGACGGAGGCGATGCTCGACGGCTACGACGAGGCGATCGTCCTCTCCTGGGACGGGCACGCGTCGGAGGGGTCCGCCGAGAACCTGTTCATGGTCCGCGACGGCGTCCTCATCACCCCGCCGGTGACCGACGAGATCCTCGAGGGCATCACCCGGGCAGGGATCATGACGATCGCCGCGGAGGCCGGGATCAAGGTGGTCGAGCGCTCGATCGACCGGACGGAGCTGTACGTCGCCGACGAGGTCCTCATGTGCGGGACCGGCGCGCAGGTGTCGCCCGTGATCGAGGTCGACCGCCGCCGCGTGGGGGCCGGTGTCCCCGGGCCGATCACGACGCTCCTCAAGGACCGCTACTTCGACATCGTCCGCGGGAACGTGCCCGCGTACGCGCACTGGCTCACGCCGGTCTATCCGCGCTGAAGCCGCCGCGGCGCTCGACGGCCGCGGTCCTTGCCCGGCTCCATCCGGGTCCGCTCCGCCGGCTCCGGCTACGGAGCGTTCGGTGCCTGGAGCGCTGGCGTGTCCGCGGCCGTCGTCACGATGACGTCCACGTGCACGGTCGGGTCGTTGACGAGGGTCGGCGCGGCGCCGAACGTCTTCTGCAGGAACGCGATCGTCTGTGGCAGCCGCGTCTCCGCCCCGTTGTAGACGCGGACGAGGGTCGCGGCCGGCGTCTTGGCCGGCTTCTGGTTGGGGGCCGATGCCTGCATGCCGTTCCAGCTCAGGTAGCCCGCCAGGCTCGAGGCCTGGCCCTGCGTGCCGGTGCCGTTGAGGACCCACGTCGTGGCACTCTCGGCCGCCACCTTCTCGCGCAGCGCGATGTCCGACGCCTTGTCCGCGAACGCCTCCCGGACGCCGTAGCGGATCCGGTCGACCTTCGGCTCGATGACGTAGCCCCGCGGGTCGCCGGACCGGATCTCGGTCGCCCACCACGAGGGGGCGAAGACGTATGAGCGCAGCTTGCTCATGTCGATCCCCCCGGCCAGCTGAGCGAGCTGCGGCAGGAGATTGACGGGGATGTCGGTGTGGACGGCCTGCTTCAGGCTGGAGACGAGCTCCGGTATCCGCGGGATGAGTCCCCCGACGTCCGTCTGCTGGCGCAGCGAGAGCAGGACGCGCTGCTGCCGCTGACCGCGGTCGAAGTCGGACGAGCCGTGGCGGCTGCGCGCGTAGATCAGCGCCTGCGTGCCGTCCATGTGCTGGATCCCTGCCGGGATGTACACGCGGGTCAGGCTGCCCTTGTCCGTGGGGTAGGCGTCGTCGATGACCGGCACCTGGACGTTGATCGTCACGCCGCCGAGGGCGTCCACGACCTGCTGGAAGCCCGCGAAGTTCACCTCGACGTAGTACTTGATGTCGAGTCCGTAGAGGGTGCCGAGGACCTCCTTGATCGTCCCGAAGCACCCGGCCGGGAAGATGTCCGGTCGCGACTTGGCCGCCATGCACAGGCTGTTGATCTTCCCGCCGTAGTTGGGGCCATAGACGGCCCGCGCCGGGCTGTCCGGCGGGAGCGGCACATCCACCGTGTCCCGCGGGAGGGTGAACATGGCGATCTCCTTGGTCGCCGGGTCGATGCTCGCGACGATGAGCGTGTCGGTGTTGAAGTAGCCCTCGCTCGGCCTCTGGTCCACGCCGACGAGGAGGATGTTCAACCTGTCCGTGCCGTTCCACTGGGGGACGGTGGTGGGCGTGACCGTGGCGACCGGGGCAGCGGCCGTCGTGGCGGCCGGTGTCGCCGGCGGAGGGGTCTGACCGGGCGCGAGCGACGCCGTCGGCGCGACGAGGGTCAGGCCGGCGGTCGGGTCACCGCCGCCGAACACGCTCCCCACGAGGTCGAGCGCCTGCATGCCGTAGTAGCCGACCATCGCGTGGCCGGCGAGCAGGACGACGAGGATGGCCGCGAGCCCGGCGAGGGCGAGCGGATCCGCGCGGCGGCGCGGCGGTCCGAGCCGACCCCGCCCGGATTCCCGCCAGCCGTTCATGTAGTCCGCGACCCGGTACGCGTCCACGATGGCGACCGCCCGGTACGCGAGCGCCACGATGCTGAAGATCAGGAGGGCGACGAGGATCGCGGGCTGGATGACGAAGCCGAGGACCTCGAGCCGATAGCGCAGGAGCAGGCCGGCACCGAGCGCGAGCACGAGGATGGGAGGCGCCGCGAACGCGAGGCCGCGCTCCCAGGCTCCGGCGTAGGCCTGGCCCAGCCCGGGAAACACGAAGGAGAAGAAGGCGGCGGCGAACGAGGACCGCGCGGTGACGCGAGCGTCGTCTGGGGTGAGCGGTCGGGTTGCCATGTCGGTGAGTGAGGATACCGTGGAACGACCGATGGCTCCCGCGCCACGGACGACCGCGGTGCGTCGTCGGGGCGAGTTGACGCTCGTCGAACGCCTGTGGGAGGCTTACCGGACTCCGACCGCCGCCCGGAGCCGGCCCAGCGCGGCCGCCTGCCGGAGGTCCGCGGGCACCGCGCGACGCCGTCGCGTCCGGGACGGGCGGGACGCCGTTCGTCATCGCGAGGTCAGATGTTCGCACCGGTCTCGAGCAAGCCCGACTTCGTCGCGCAGGAGCACGCGCTCCTCGCGCTCTGGCGCGACCGCCGCACGTTCGCGAAGCTCCGGGCCCAGAACGCCGACGGGCCGCGGTGGAGCTTCCTCGACGGGCCGATCACTGCGAACAACCCGATGGGCGTCCACCACGCGTGGGGCCGCACGTACAAGGACGTGTTCCAGCGCTACCACGCGATGCGCGGGGAATGCCAGCGGTGGCAGAACGGCTTCGACTGCCAGGGCCTGTGGGTCGAGGTCAACGTGGAGCGCGAGCTCGGGTTCACGAGCAAGCGCGACATCGAGGAGCACGGCGTCGCCGAGTTCGTCAGCCTCTGCAAGCAGCGCGTGCTCACATTCGCCGCGCGCCAGACGGAGCAGTCGATCCGCCTGGGGTACTGGATGGACTGGGACGATCCCGACCAGCTCCGGCGCCTGCGCGACCTGCTCGCGGCGGACCCGGGGGCCACGGTCACGGTGGACGGCCCCCGCGGTCCGGTCACCGACACGGTCGAGATGATCGTGGGCCGGCTCGGGATGCCCGACGTCGGCGGCTCGTACTACACGTTCAGCAACGAGAACAACGACCTCATCTGGGCGTTCCTCAAGGAATGCCACCGGCGCGGATGGCTGTACAAGGGCCACGACACGATGCCGTGGTGCGCCCGCTGCGGCACCGGCATCAGCCAGCACGAGATGACCGAGGGGTACCAGGACCGCGAGGATCCGGGCCTCACGGTGCGGCTCCCGCTCGTGGACCGGCCGGGCGAGGCGCTCCTCGTGTGGACCACCACACCCTGGACGCTCACGTCCAACGTCGCGGCAGCGGTCGGTGCGGGTCTCGCCTACGTGAAGGTCCGGCAGGGGTCCGACCTGCTCTGGATCGGGAAGGGGGCCCTGAAGCAGGCCCTCGTCGGGCCGTTCGAGATCCTCGAGGAGCGGGTCGGCGCGGAGCTCGAGGGCTGGCGCTACGCGGGCCCCTTCGACGAGCTGCCTGCTGTTCGGGCGGCGTTCGCCGCCGGCACCCCCTCCGGCGCCCCGTACGCGCACCGCGTCGTCACGTGGGACGAGGTCGGCGAGGAGGAGGGGACCGGCATCGTCCACATCGCGCCCGGGTGCGGGGCGGAGGACTTCGCCCTCGGCAAGTCCCTCGGGCTGCCGATGATCGCGCCACTCGACGAGTCCGGCATCTTCATCGACGGCTTCGACGCGCTGTCGGGTCGCGATGTCCGCGACGTCACCGACCACATCGTCGAGCGCCTCCGGCACCACGGGTTCTTCTACCGGCTCGAGCCGTACCTGCACCGCTACCCGCACTGCTGGCGCTGCGGGACCCCGCTCGTGTTCCGGCTCGTGGACGAGTGGTACATCAGCATGGGCGACGTCTACGATCGGCCGCGCGCCGAGCTCACCGCGGCGGAGGTCGACGCGAGCCTCCGCTACCAGATCATGGAGGTCGTGGACGGCATCCGCTGGATCCCGTCATTCGGTTACGAGCGGGAGCTCGACTGGCTCCTGAACATGCACGACTGGATGATCAGCAAGAAGCGCTACTGGGGATTGGCGCTGCCGATCTACGACTGCCGCGCATGCGGCGCGGTCGAGGTCATCGGCGGTCGGGACGAGCTCAAGGAGCGTGCAGTCGAGGGCTGGGACGTCCTCGAGGGGCACACGCCACACCGGCCGTACGTGGACGCCGTCCGGATCGCCTGCCCGTCGTGCGGGGCGCCGGTCGAGCGGATCCGCGATGTCGGGAACCCGTGGCTCGACGCCGGGATCGTCCCGTTCTCCACCCTGCACTACCGGACCGACCCGGAGGAGTGGGCGAACTGGTTCCCGGCGGACTTCATCACCGAGAGCTTCCCCGGCCAGTTCCGGAACTGGTTCTACTCGCTGCTCGCGATGAGCACGGTGCTCCGTCGGGAGCCGCCGTTCCGGACGATCTTCGGGTATGCGACGCTCTTCGGCGAGGACGGCCGCCCCATGCACAAGAGCTGGGGGAACGCGATCGAGTTCGACGAGGCCGCCGAACGCATGGGCGTCGACGTCATGCGCTGGATGTACGCGACCGCCCGGCCGGACGACAACATCCTGTTCGGATGGCACGCGGCGGACGAGGCGCGGCGCGAGCTGCTCGTTCTCTGGAACGTCTACTCGTTCTTCGTCACCTACGCGCGCCTCGCTGGCTGGAGCCCCGAGCGGCCGGCGCCGCCGCTGGCGGAGCGACGCCTGCTCGATCGCTGGATCCTCTCCCGGCTCGCGGCGGTGTCGGCACGGGCGGGCGACCTGCTCGGCGATTTCGACCTGCTCGCCGCGGCCCGCGAGATCTCGGGGTTCATCGACGACCTCTCGACGCGCTACGTCCGGTTCAGCCGCAGGCGGTTCTCCCGTTCCGACGACGAGGCGGATCGCGACGCGGCGTTCGCGACGCTCCACGCCGTGCTCGTCGGCCTGTCGCGCGTCATGGCGCCCGTCCTCCCGTTCCTCGGCGAGGCGCTGTACCGGAACCTCGTCGTCGCGGCGGACCCGTCCGCCGCGGAGAGCGTCCACCTGACCACGTGGCCGGCGGAGGAGCTCGCCGGGTACCGGGACACCGACGTCGAGGAGACGATGGACCAGGTCTACCGTGCGACGGAGCTCGTGCGGTCGCTGCGGAGCCAGTCGGGCATCAAGCTGCGGCAGCCGCTCGCGCGCGTGTGGGTCGCGCTCCCCGGGACGGAGCTGCGCTACCGCGAGGACGCGCTCGCGCTGTACGCGGAGGAGGTCAACGTCAAACACGTGGAGGTCCTCGCCGACGGCTCGGAGCTCGTCGACCGCCGCGTGAAGCCCCTGCTCCCGAAGATAGGGAAGAAGCTGGGCGGCGCCATCCCGGCCGTCATGGCCGCGGCTCGCGCGGGCGAGGTGGAGATCCACGCCGACGGCTCGGTCACGCTCGCCGGCGTGACGCTCGCGCCCGACGAGGTCGAGATCCTCGCGACCCCGCGACCCGGCACCGCCGTGGCCCACGACGAAGGGCTCGTCGTGGTCCTCGACACGGTCGTGACCCCGGAGCTCCGCGCGGAGGGCGATGCCCGCGAGCTCCAGCGAGCCGTGCAGGACCTGCGGCGGGAGATGGTGCTCGACCTCGACGAGCGGATCGGCCTCGTCGTCGAGGCGGGTCCCGCGGCGGGCCGGATCGCGGGCCACCTGCCTTCCGTCGCCGTCGAGACGCTGGCCGACTCGTTCGACGTCGGCGCGCTCCCGTCGGGCTCGGCCACGGGCTCGGCGACGGTGCAGGACGGCGTCCTCCGGTTCGCGATCGTCCGCCGCGTTCGGCCGAACGCATGACGGCCGTCGCCGCATCCGGGCGCCGCAGCCCCTGCCGCGGCTCGTGCCGATGAGCGCCACGGTCATGGGCGCGAGCGTGCGCCGCTGGATCGCGTTCTTCGCGATCGCGTTCAGTGTCGTCGTCGTCGACCAGCTGACGAAGGCGTACGTCGTCGCCAACTATCCGCTCAACGAGCCGGTGCAGGTGATCGGCGACTGGCTCCGGATCTGGTACATCCACAACTCCGGTGCGGTGCTCGGCCTCTTCGCCCACCAGGCCGGGCTGTTCGCGATGGCAACCCTCGCCATCATCGTCGTCATCGTCTGGTTCCACGGACGGACGGCCGCGAGCGGCGGCTGGATCGCCACCGTCGCGCTCGCGCTGTTGTTCGGTGGCGCGGTCGGGAACCTCATCGACCGCCTGCGTCTCGACCACGTCGTCGACTTCGTGGACATGGGGATCGGCGGCTGGCGCTTCTACACGTACAACGTGGCGGACGCATGCGTGACGACCGCGATCCTGCTCCTGCTCCTCCTGGCGCTCGTTCCCGGGATCGCCCGGCGGTTCGGCGGGACGGAACCGGCGGGGGCAGCGGCGCCTGCCGGGGCCGCAGGGCCTGCCGGGGCCGCGCGGCCTGTCGGGTCCGCGGAGGGTGGCCCCGGGCAGGCAGGTGAGGCACCGCACGCGAGCGGGGCCGATGGCGCACCGGGTCCCTCCGGTGAGTGAGATCGACCTTGTCGTCCCGCCCGATTCGGCCGGGGTGCGCGCCGACCGGTTCGCGGCCGACCGCTCGGGCCTCTCGCGCTCCTACGTCCAGAAGCTCATCAGCGAAGGCCACGCCACGCTCGACGGCGAGCCCGTGAAGTCGAACACGCTGCTCCGCGCCGGCGGGACCCTCCATCTCGTCGTACCGCCGCCGGTCCCGCTCCAGATGGCGCCCGAATCCATCCCGCTCGACATCGTCTACGAGGACGACGACATCCTCATCGTCGACAAGCCGTCCGGGCTCGTCGTCCACCCGTCGGCGGGTCACGCGAGCGGGACGCTCGTGAACGCGCTCCTCGCCCGCGAGACGCGCTACGGCGGGATCGCCGGTGTGCAGCGTCCGGGCATCGTGCACCGCCTGGACAAAGACACGTCCGGGCTCCTCATGGTGGCGAAGGACGACCGTGCGCAGGCGGCGCTCATGGCGCAGCTCAAGGCGCGGCGCGTGAAGAAGACCTACGTGGCCCTCGTCGAGGGCGCCGTGGAGGCCCCGGCGGGCCGGATCGAGGCGCCGATCGGGCGGGACCCGCGGAACCGACTGCGCCAGGCGGTCGCGTCCGACGGCCGGCCCGCGACCACCGGCTATCGAGTGCGGGAGCGCCTGGCCGGCTGGACCCTCCTGGACGTCGACCTCGTCACGGGGCGGACCCACCAGATCCGCGTCCACATGGCGGCGCTCGGTCATGGCGTCGCCGGAGATCCCGTCTACGGGACCGGTACCGCGCGGCGCGGCCCCGACGGCCTCCGGCGCCTCTTCCTCCACGCGTGGCGGCTCGAGCTCCTCTCGCCGGCCGACGGACACCTCATCCGCGCGGAGGCCCCCCTCCCGGCCGAGCTCGAGGCCGTGCTCGAGGGACTCCGCGTGCGCGGGGCGGCGCTCGCAGGGCTGCCGCCCACGAGGGGCGCGGCGCGATGAAGGGGCCGGTGCTCGGCGCGCCCGGCGCACTCCTCGTGATCATCAGCGGGCCGTCCGGCGTCGGGAAGGACACGATCATCGCCGCGATGCGCCGTCTCCCGGGTGCATCGGCGTACCACTACGTCGTGACATGCACGACGCGCGCCCCGCGGCCCGGCGAGGTGAACGGCATCGACTACCGGTTCCTCGCGATGGACGCGTTCGCGCGGATGCGCGAGGAGAGCGGGTTCCTCGAATGGGCCGAGGTCCACGGCAACTCCTACGGCACCCCTCGCGACAGCGTCCGCGCCGCGCTCGCGAACGGCCGTCACGCCGTCCTGAAGATCGACGTTCAGGGAGCCGCCACCGTGAAGCGGGAGGTCCCGGACGCCCTGCTCATCTTCCTCACGCCGCCGTCCACCGAGGAGCTCTTCAGTCGCCTGCGGGCGCGCGGGACGGAATCCGACCACGAGCTCGAGATCCGGCAGCGCAACGCGATGGCCGAGCTCGCCCGTCGCGACGACTACGATCACGTCGTGGAGAATCGCACCGGCGAGGTGGACCGCACGGCGGCACGGATCGTCGAGATCGTCGAAGCGGAGCATGGGTCGCACGCCGACCGGCGACTCCGGGTCTGACGCAGGGAGCGGGCCCGCCCACCCCGCGCGCCGTCCGGGGGTGCCCGCCGACGGCGACGGCCCGGCCGCGCCGGCCGCCCCCGACCCCGGGAGGCCGTGGGGCGGCGAGCGGATCGCCGGGTTCGTGGAGGTCGCCGTGGACGCGGCCGGGGCGGCCGGCGATCGTGCGTACACGTACCACCTTCCGGAGGCGCTCGGCGACATCGCGCCCGGCGAGGCGGTCATCGTCGACTTCGGCCGGCGACGGGCGATCGGGGTCGTGCTCGCTGTCGGCATCGACGACCCGCGGCTCGCGACGAAGCCGGTCGCGGCACGCGTCCGCGCGGACGGACCCCTGCTCCCGCCACTGTCGCTCCTGCTCGCGCGCTCGATCGCCGCGACCTACCTCGCCCCCGCCGCGATCGTCCTGCGCGCGATGCTCCCGCCCGGGCTCCTCGAGCGGATCCAGCTCATCGCGGAGCGCACCCCCGCGTCGACCACGGACGGCGAGTCCGGGGCCGCCCCCGATCGCGCGGCGATGGACCTGCTCGAACGCCTGGCGGACGGCCCGCGCGCCGTCCCGTCGCTCGTCGGCGGCGATGGTCGGG
>CAIYQJ010000348.1 GCA_903928275.1 uncultured Chloroflexota bacterium | reverse complement strand
CACGGCGCTCCTGCGCCTGCGGGAGATCATCGGCTCATCGCTCTCGGACGGAGACGACGAGGGCGGCCAGCCGGTCCGGCCGGAGGCATCTGCCGGCTGACGCCCCTGTGGGCGCGTGATGCGGCGGCCCGTCAGGCCGCGGCCCCGGCCCCGGACGGGCGGCGTTCAGCCGCCAGGGAGGACCGGGCCGACGAGCACGAGGCCGACGATCGCCACGATGAGGACGGCGACGCCGAGGATCTGGGCGCCGAGGCGCGCCGGGACGCCCCGTGCCCCCTCCGGCCGCTGCCACATCGACGAGACGGTCGCGACCCTCCCCGGCGGGAAGAGGAAGCCGAGCCAGAGGCCGGCGACGAGCCCCCCGACGTGCGCGGCGACGTCGATCGGGATGCCGCCGCCGGTCATGACGAGGCCGAGCACGAGGTTGATGACGATGAGGCCGCCGATCTGGCCGAGCACCGCGCGGCTGCGTCGGTCCAGCACCGGGTCGTGTACACGCTGCATCGCGAAGAGGATGCCGAACAGGCCGAAGACCGCGCCCGACGCCCCCACCGACGGCGCCGCGCCGCCGAACGCGAGGCTCGCGGCCGACCCTGCGGCAGCGGTGAGGACGTAGGCGACGAGCATGGGGAGCGGCCCGTACAGGCGCTCGACGAACGACCCCCCGATCCAGAGCGCGAACATGTTGAGGGCGAGGTGCGGGAGGCTGCCGTGCACGAGCGTGGGGCTCACGAGGCGCCACCACTCCCCGGCCGCAAGCCCGGGCTTGTCGAGCTCGAGGGCGGCGAGGAGCCCCCCGTTGTCCGACAGCGCGAGGAGCGACACCACCGACGTGACGACGATGATGCCGATCGTGACGACAGGGAGCGGGGCCGTGCCGCGACTCCGGGCGAACGCGCGGCGCGAGCCACGCTGGTCTCCGACCTGCTTCGAGAGCCACCCGATCCGCGACGCGACCTCGGCGCGATCCTCGGGCGGCGCGAGGCGCTCCGCTCGCCGGTAGGCGTCCAGCGCGCCGGCATCGTCACCGGCCCGCACGAGCGCCGCGGCGATCCGGCGGAGAGCGAGGTACGCGCCCTCCGACGACGGGAGCCCGGCCGCGCGCTTCCACGTCTCGAGCGCCGCGTCCTCGTGCCCCATGCGCTCGTAGGCGTCGCCGAGCGCGAGGAGGGCGCGGGCGGTGATCGCCGGGTCGGGATGGCCGGAGACGCGCGTCGCGCACGCCGCCGCGCGGGCGGGGTCGCCCGAGGCCAGGGCGTCGTCGGCCGCGTCGAGCAGGGCCAGGGCGGTGGCGCGGTCGAGCGGTCCGGGGATCGTGGGGTCGACGCCGGGACGCGCGGTCACGCGGCGACTGTAGCGGAGGAGCCGCCGGGACGCCGCGCAGCCACTTTCGCGGCGGTCCGCGGCCGCCCGACCGGGGCGCCGTCCGCAGGCGGCGGCGGTGGCGCGATGGTTCGTCGCGTGCGACCATGCGGCCATGTGCGGCCGTTTCACGCAGCAGCTGTCGACCTCGGAGTTCGCGCGGATCTTCGGCGCGGAGGCCCTCGACGACGACCCCGGCGGCCACTTCAACCTGGCCCCCATGCGCATGGCGTCCGTGGTCGTGGAGCGCGACGAGCGGCGCGCGATCGTCGCGTACCGCTGGGGCCTCGTCCCGTCCTGGGCGAAGGACCAACGGGTGGGCTCGCGGATGATCAACGCGCGCTCCGAGACGATCGCGACCAGCCCGGCCTTCCGCGGCGCGTTCGCGAAGAGACGATGTCTCGTGCCGGCCGACGCCTTCTACGAGTGGCACCGCGTCGGGAAGGGCCCCAGCCAGCCATACGCCATCCGGCACGAGGACGGCACGCCGCTCGCCTTCGCCGGGATCTGGTCGCTGTGGCGGGAGCCCGGGGCAGCAGAGGATGCCGAGCCCCTCCGCACGTTCTCGATCGTGACGACGACCGCGAACGAGGTCCTCGCGCCCATCCATGACCGGATGCCCGTCATCGTGGCGCCGGGTGCCTGGCCACTCTGGCTCGGTGCCGAGCCCGCGGGGCCGGGCGAGCTGCAGGCGCTCCTCCGGCCGGCGCCCGCCGAGGGCCTCGTCCGTTACCCGGTGGCGCGCTACGTCGGCGACGTCCGGAACGACGGACCGATCCTCGTCGAGCCGATCGTGCTGCCGGAGGACCCCGCCGCGACCACGTGAGGCCCGGGAGGCCGCCGTTCAGGGCGTCGTCGTCTCCCAGCCCTCAGCGTTCCGCGCGCGTTCGAACGCCAGGCCCGGATCCGCGCCCCCGTCGAGCGCCGCGGCGAACCGGCCGACGAGCCTCGCGAACGCGCCCGCGTCATCGTCGGCAGGCGCGACGAGGACCGTTGCGCGGTCGAACGCCATCGGCGTGCCGCCACCCTCCGGCACGATGGCCACGACCGCCGCGTCCGCGAATGCCGCCGCGTCCGCGACGACGGCTGCGGCCGCGTCGGTGAGCGGCTCCGCGACGACGATGACCCGGGGGTCGACGAGGTAGCCGAGGGCAAGGACGAGGTCACCCGCATCCAGCGCGGGCGCGATCCCGTCCGCGTCGACGGGTCTCTCGGAGGCGCCTCCGGCTTCGGTCGGCTCGTCGTCCGCGGCGAGGGGCACGAGCGGCTCCCCTTCGTCCGGGATCGCGGCCGCGACTCGACGGGTGGGACGACCTGCATCCCGGATCACCGCAGCGTGGCGGACACCCCGGGAGGCGAGCGCCCGCAGGACAGCATCGCCCTCGCGGTCGTCCCCTACGCGGCCCACGAGCTGCACCTCGGCGCCGTTCGCAGCCGAGGCGGACGCGATGGCCGCAGCGAGCCCGGCCACGTGTTCACGACCCGGCTCGCCGACCTCCACGTACGCAGGGCTTCCGATGACGGCGATCACGGTCCGAGTGTACCGGTCCGGCCCGCGACACGGATGGGCGGCCGCGGGCTCTCAGCGCCCGGTGGCGGTCGGCGTGGACGGAGGCGTTGGCTTTGGCGACGGCGTGTGCTCGGGCGACGGGCTCGGCGACGGCGTTGGCGACGGCGTGTGCTCGGGCGACGGGCTCGGCCTCGGCGTGGGCGAAGGCGAGGGTGACGGCGAGGGTGAAGGCGCGGGTGACGGCGTGGGCGTCGGTGTCACCGGAGGCGACGTCGTCGCGACAGGGAGGCTGGGCGCGGGCGACGGCGTCGGGCCTTCGCTCGGACCCGAGGTCGGGCTCCCCGTCGGCTCGACGGTGGCGGGCGCCGCCGGCGACGGCGAGACGTCCGGCCGCGTCGAGGGACGCGGCGCTCGGGTCGGCCTGGGTGTCCTGACCGGCCGCGGCGTGACGACTTGCACGGCGCCCGGGTCGGGGGGCGGGATCACCACGCTGTTCGCGCTCGGTGAGGGCGGCGTCTCGGTCGCGGTGGTCGACGGTTCGACGAGCGCGGACGTCGCAGGAGGCGCGTTCGGATCGGAGGCGGGCGGGGACGACGGTGCGGGTCCGCCTGGCGTCGCGGTGGGGGCGACGGTCGGTCCGGGGAGCGAGGGCACCGGGCTGGGCTCCGGTGACCTGGGACCGAGAAGCCCCGAGACCCCGACGCCCGCGATCGTCCCCGCGGAGCCGAGGACGATCGCGACGATCGCGACGATCGCGATGGCCTGAGCGCGGACCTCGATGGGGCGTCCGGTACCCCACGCGACGCGCCAGGCGTCTCCGATCGCCGCGGCCACGCCCGCGACCGAGCCGCGTCGGAGAGAGGCCACGAGAGTGGACCACGGCCGCGGCGTGGGCTCGAGGTCGATCGCGGCCATCACCGCGTCCGCGAAGTCCGGCGACGGGCTGATGTCACCGAGCCGCGCTTCCTGCTCCAGGAGGCGCGCCGTCCCGAGCAGCTGCGCCGCGTCGTCCGGAAGCGCGCCATCGGGCCGCGAAACGTCGCGAGGGTCGAACCCGCCGGTCGCCGTCATGCCTCGATCCCCTCGGCGTCGAGCAGCCCGCGCAGGCGCTGGAGCCCGCGGTGCAGGTGCGTCTTGACGGTGCCGATCGGCCTCCCGCTCGCGTCGGCGATCT
>CAIYQJ010000347.1 GCA_903928275.1 uncultured Chloroflexota bacterium | reverse complement strand
GGCCCCGGCCGCGGGTCGGCCCCCGCACGAGGGACCGCCCGGCCCGGCGGCGCGGTCGTCGACGTGAGCGGCGACCCGCTCGCGGTCGAGCTGGTGCGCGCTCCGTTCCCGGGCGCGGCCGGTACCGCCCGCGCCACGCGGCGACTCGGCATCCGCACGGTAGGGGACCTGCTGTTCCACCTGCCACGGCGGTACGACGACCTTCGTGAGCTCCGCACGCTCGGGGAGCTCTGGGGGACGGCCGACGGCTCTCCCGTGAGCGTCCGGGCGGTCGTCCGCCTCCTTCGCGTGGCACCCACCGTCCGACGCCGCATCCAGCGGACGACCGCGTACCTCGCCGACGGCACCGGCGAGGCGGAGGCCGTCTGGTTCGGGCGGCGCTTCATCGAGCGTCAGGTCGCCGAGGGCGACGCGGTCGTGGTGAGCGGAAAGGCGAGGCGGCGAGGCGGGACGCTCGTCATCGACAACCCGGAGATCCAGAAGGACGACGGCGAGCTGCTCCACGCCGGGCGGATCGTCCCGGTGTACCGGCTCACGCAGGGCCTGACCGCCAAGCGGCTCCGGTCATCCATCCATGCCGCGCTCGAGGCGGCGGGCGCCGGGATCGAGGAGTACCTGCCGCCTCGGATCGTCCGGGAAGAGGGCCTGGTCGGCCTCGGGGACGCCCTCGGCCAGGCGCACTTCCCCGACGATTTCGACCGGCGCGACGCGGCGCTCTCACGTCTCGCGTTCGACGAGCTGCTGGCGCTCCAGCTCGGGATGGTCCAGCGCCGCCGCGAGCGACAGCGTGAGTCGGCGGTGGAGATCGAGGTGGACATGGCGCGGGACCGCGGCATCCGCGACGCGATCGTCGACGCCCTCTGCCGGCTCGTCGCGCCGGACGTGGTCCTCACCGCCGACCAGGCCGCGGCCATGGACGACATCCGCTCGGGCCTCGCCGGGCGCGAGCCGATGGTCCGACTCCTGCAGGGTGATGTGGGCTCCGGGAAGACCGCCGTCGCCGCCTATGCCCTCGCCGGCGTCGCGCTCGACGGCGCGCAGGGCGCCCTGCTCGCGCCCACTGACCTGCTCGCGCGGCAGCACCTGGCGACCCTGCGGGAGCTCCTCGCGCCGCTCGACCTCGCACCGGAGCTCCTCGTGGGGTCGATGTCCGCCGGCGACGCGACGGACGTCCGGAAGCGCCTCGCGTCCGGCGCGATCCGGGTCGTCATCGGCACCCACGCACTGCTGCAGGACGCGGTGGTCTTCGACCGACTCGCGCTCGCGGTCATCGATGAGCAGCACCGGTTCGGCGTCGCGCAGCGGGCGGCGCTCGAGGCGAAGGCGCCGGGCGGTGCGCCGCACGTCCTCCTCATGACGGCCACGCCGATCCCGCGGACGCTCGGGCGCGTCCTCTACGCGGACCTCGACGTCTCGGACCTCCGGACGCCTCCGAGCGGCAGGCTGCCCGTTCGGACCGGGATCCGCCGCCCGACGGAGCTCGACGCGACGTGGTCTCGCGTCCGCCAGGAGGCGGCCGCGGGGCACGCGACGTTCGTCGTCGTGCCGCTCATCGACGAGGACGAGGGCGATGCTGCGGTGGCGGCAGAGGCCGAGACCGAGCGGCTCCGCGAGCTGCTGGCGCCGGCCGGCGTCGGCATGGTCCACGGTCGGATGAAGCCGGCCGCCCGCGACGCCGAGATGGAGCGCTTCCGCTCCGGAGCCGTCGACGTCCTCGTCGGCACCACGGTCGTGGAGGTGGGCGTCGACGTGCCGCGGGCCACGATGATGGTGATCGAGGGAGCCGACCGCTTCGGCCTGGCGCAGCTCCACCAGCTGCGGGGCCGGGTGGGGCGCGGCTCCGTCGCGTCGTTCTGCGTCCTCGTCTCGGACGCCGAGGAGGGATCCACGGCGCGTGCCCGCCTCGATGCCGTGCGCGAGACGCGGGACGGCTTCGCGCTGGCCGAGGCGGACTTCACGATGCGCGGCGAGGGCGACGTCCTGGGCCTCGTCCAGAGCGGCCTGCCGCACCTGCGGGTCGCATCTCTCCAGCTGGAGGCGCATCGCGAGCTCGCGGTCCGCGCGCGACGGTGCGCCGAGGTGCTCGTCGCCGCGGATGGGCGTCTCTTGGGCCCCGACCTCGACGCGCTCCGCCGGGTCCTCGCTTCCGGCTGGCTCGCGCCGATCGCCGCCGGCGAGCCCGCGGACGCGGCGTAGGCGCGCGGGCGGCGGCAGGTCGGGATGGCGGACGCGGGTCGCGTGGTCGCGGGGACCGCCCGCGGGATCCGGCTCCTCGCACCGGGCCCGGGCACCCGGCCGCTTGCCGACCGCGTGAAGGAGGCGGTGTTCGGGATCCTGGCGCCGGACCTCGTGGACGCCCGGTTCCTCGACCTGTTCGCCGGCAGCGGGGCGGCGGGGATCGAAGCGCTGTCACGGGGCGCCGCGGCGGCCGTCTTCGTGGAGCACGACACGGGCGCGGTCCGCGCGATCGGGGAGAACCTGCGCCGCGCCGGGCTCGCCGACCGCGCGACGGTCGCGCGGATGGACGTCCCGCGCTTCCTGGGCCGCCTGGGCGAGCTGCCCGCCGACCCCTTCGACGTGGTGTTCGTCGATCCGCCGTATGCCGAGACCGGACTGCGGGACCGGGCCCTCGCGCGACTCGGTGCCCCGGACGTCCCCGCGACCCCGGCGATCCTGGTGCCGGGCGCCCGCGTGGCGGCCACCCACTTCTGGCGCGACGCGCCGCCGGAGACGGTCGGGCTGCTAGCATCCGAGCGGGTCCGCCGGTTCGGCGAGACCGCAGTCACGTTCTACCGCCGTCGGGAGGCCTGATGCGCGTCGCCGTCTACCCGGGCTCGTTCGATCCGATCACGAACGGGCACCTCGACGTCCTGCGCCGCGCGGCCGCGGTCTTCGACCGCGTGGTCGTCGCGGTGCTCGTGAACCCGCGTAAGGCGACCGTCGACCCCGCCGCCGTGCGCGTCGAGACGATCCGGGCGTCGATGGCGGAGGCGCTCGCCGAGGATCTCGACCGCATCGAGGTCGTCGCGTTCGACGGCCTCACCGTGGACCTCTGCCGGCGGATCGGCGCCCGCTGGCTCGTCCGCGGGCTCCGCGCCGTGGCCGACTTCGAGACGGAGCTCCAGCTGGCACACACGAACCGCGTCATGGCGCCGGAGGTCGACACCGTCTTCTTCATGACCTCGCTCACGTATGCGTACCTGTCATCGAGCCTGGTCCGCGAGATCGCCCGGTTCGGCGGGGACGTGGCGCCGCTCGTGCCGCGAGCCGTGCTCGACCGTCTCGCCGAGGGTCGAACACGGACGGACGCCCGGGCGACGGGCGAGGAGCGGGATCGACCGGGCGATATACTCGACTGAAGCGGGGATCCGGGCCGTCGACGACGGCGCGGGCCGACGTGGGTGAGGAGGGCCGGGCCATCGACATCATGTTCTTCGTCGAGCGGCTCGAATCGATGGTCGCGAACGGGCGGAAGCTGCCGCTGACGACGAACGTCGTCGTCGACCAGGCCGCCGCCCTCGACCTCATCGACGAGCTCCGCCACGCGATCCCCGAGGAGGTCCAGGCGGCCCGCCGGATCAGCTCCGAGGGCGAGCGGATCATCGAGCGGGCCCAGCGCGAGGCCGAGGACATCATCGGCCGCGCACAGGAGCAGGCGGCGTTCCTCATCGAGGAGCGCGAGCTCACGCGCGCGGCGCAGGAGGAGAGCGCACGGATCATCGAGGCCGCCGAGGCGGACGCCGAGGACATCCGCGCGGGCGCCGACGAGTACGCGGCGTCCATCCTCATCGCGCTCGAGGGGGAGGTGGTGCGCACGCTCCAGGGGATCAAGCGCGGCATCGCGCTCCTCGACGAGCGGCGGGTCCAGCTCCGCGCGCCCGACCTCGAGCCCGGGAACTACGCCGAGGAGGACCTCGCCGTCGCCGCGACCGAGGTCCCCGTCGAGGACACCGGATGGGGCGCGCTGGAGCCCGCCCCGCAGCCCCGGCGCCGGTGACGGCGCGCCGCTCCGCGTCCGCGCTCGAGGAGAACGTCGCCGGCCTCCTCGCCGATGGGCCGGGGGCCCACCGCGACATCGAGGTCCACGATCTCCGGCTGGACCTCGGCGACGGCCTCGAGCAGGGCTCGCCGATCGACGGCTCGATCCGCCTCGCGCGGACGAACCGCGGCCTGGTCGTGACCGGGCACCTGCGGACCACGCTGCGCGAGATCTGCGTCCGCTGCCTCGCGCCGGTCGAGGTCCCCATCGCCATCGTCATCGACGAGGAGGCCTTGCCGAGCATCGACCTGCTCTCGGGGGCGCCGCTCGACCCGGGCGTGGACCCGGAGATCGTGCGCCTCACGGACCACCACGAGATCGACCTCGAGCCGCTCCTGGCGGACGCGATCTCCCTGGCCCAGCCCATCGCGCCCGTCTGCCGGCCCGACTGTCCGGGGCTCTGCATGGTCTGCGGGGGCGAGCTGGCCGTCGGAGACCACGACCATGGCGAGGCGCCCATCGACCCGCGGCTGGAGGCGCTGCGCCTGTTCGAGGTCGACGAGAGCGGCCGGACCGGGTAGACTTCGCGGCTGGCCCCGGTCCCCTGCGGGCCGGTCCATCGCGCCCCTCGCACGCACCATCCCGCCCGGCCGTCGGCTGGGTCGAAAGGAGCCTCCGGACCCATGGGTCTCCCCAAGCGGAAGGTCTCGCACGCCCGGCAGGGCGATCGCCGGGCCCATGCCGCCCTCGCGACGCCGAAGCTGGTCGAGTGCTCGCACTGCCACCAGCCTCGCCTCCAGCACCACGCGTGCCCCAACTGCGGGTGGTACCGTGGGCGACAGGTGCTCCGCATCAAGACCGCCGCGCCGGGCGCATCCGAGCGCTGACCTCGCACGCGGAGACAGGGCGGAGGTAGGTCGTGGACCTCGCGAGCGTCCGCACCACGGACGCCCAGCGTCCCGTCCGCGTCGCCGTCGACGCGATGGGGGGCGATCACGCGCCGCTCGAGATCGTCATCGGGGCGGTCGCCCACGCCCGGGAGACGCCGTCGGACGAGGTGATCCTCGTCGGCGACGAGGACCGGATCCGCGCCGCCGCCGGGGGGCCCCTGCCGTCGAACGTCAGCGTCGAGCGGTCCGGCTCCGTCATCGAGATGGACGAGGCGCCCGCGGCCGCTCTCCGGGCGAAGAAGGACTCCTCGATCGTCGTCGCGATGGACCTCGTGAAACGGGGCCGCGCCGACGCGGTGCTCACCGCGGGCCACACCGGAGCCGGGATGGCCGCCGCGGTCCTGCGGCTGGGTCGGCTGCCCGGCGTGGACCGGCCGGCCCTCGCGGTCCAGCTGATCACGTCGAAGGGGCCCATGGTCTTCCTCGACATCGGCGCCAACCCCGATTCCACCGGCGAGAACCTCTACCAGTACGCCCACATGGGCACGCTCTTCGCAGAACGGGTCGCGGGGGTCTCCGCCCCCACGGTGGCCCTCCTCTCCCTGGGCGAGGAGAAGGGCAAGGGCGATGCGCGCGTGCAGCGCGCCACCGCGCTCCTCGATGCCTCCACGCTCCGCTTCATCGGGAACGTCGAGGGCAAGGACCTCGTCCATCATCCGGCGGACGTCGTCGTCTGCGACGCGATGCTCGGGAACGTGACGATGAAGTTCTTCGAGGGCCTGTCGAGCTACATCTTCGACCTGCTCCGCGAGGAGTTCCGCCGGGCGCCGCGGGGCCCGATCGCCTATGCGCTCATGCGGCCCGGGATCGCGCGGATCCGTGCGAAGTTCGACTACGAGAGGCTCGGCGGCTCGCCGCTCCTCGGCGTGCGCGGCACCGTCCTCATCACGCACGGCCGCTCGCGGCGGCGGATGATCGGGTATGGCGTCGCCGTCGCCGCAGCCGCTGCCCGGGCCCGCATCCCGGAGCTCATCGCCGAGGCCTTCGCCGAGGGTGGCCCGGGGCGCCTCCCCGGGGACCGGCCAGGGGCCGGCGCCGCGATGAGCCCGGAACCTGCCCCCGCGGAGGCGTCCATCGCAGCGTCCGAAGGGGGCGAGCCGTGACCGACACGCCGCTCTCCGTCGCGCATGCCGTGGTCGCGCGGATGGTCCGCCGGTCCGCCGTGGCGGCCCCCGGCGTCGTCCGCATCGGGCGCGGCGGCCCGTCCATCCTCGCGCGGCTCGAGCCGGCCGTCTCCGTGCGCACGCGGGCGGATGGCATCGCCGTGCGCGTCGTCGTCATCGCGCGCCCCGGCCACGATCTCCGCGTCGTCGCTCGCGACGTCCGCACCGCTGTCAGCGCGACGGTCGAGCGGCTGCTCGGCCTGGACCTCGCCGACGTGACGGTCGTCGTGGACGGCGTCGGCGAGTGAGCGCCGGTCGCGGCGGCGGCCGAACGGCGCACGCGGACCTCGTCGCGGCGCACAAGGCCGCGCGCCGGCTCGCCCTCGCGGCCGTCTTCGAGGCCGACTTCGGCCAACGGACGGCGACCACGATCCTCGAGCGCCACATCGCCGAGTCCGAGGCGGACCCTGCTGCCGCGGCCTACGCGCGGGACCTCGTCGCCGTTGTCGTCTCGCGACGCGATCGGATCGACGCGCGGATCGCTGTCGTGGCACCCCGCTGGCCCGTCGTCCAGATGGCGCCGATCGACCGCGCGATCCTCCGTGTGGCCGTCGGCGAGGTGCTACACTCGCCCGCAACGCCGGCCCGGGTGGCGATCGCCGAATGGGTCGAGCTCGCGAGGACCTACAGCGGAGACCCGGCACGCCGCCTGGTCAACGGGATACTCGGAGCGATCTCGAGGGACACGCTCGCCGAGGCCGCCAGCACCCAGGGGACGGACGCCGGAGCGTGAGCCGGCAGCGCACGCCACCGACCATGGAGGGAGTCACTTGGCCACCACATACGAGCGCCTGAAGAAGATCGTCGTCGAGCAGCTCGGCGTCGATGAAGACGCCGTCACCCCGGAAGCCTCGTTCGTCGACGACCTGAACGCGGACTCCCTCGACCTCGTCGAGCTCATCATGAGCCTCGAGGAGGAGTTCGGGACGGAGATCTCCGACGAGGACGCCGAGCGGATCCGCACCGTCCAGGACGCCGTCGAGTACATCGACGAGCACGCCTCCTGACCCGAGGGGCCCCATCGAGCCCCTCGACCACGCAGCGCGCCTGGCGGCGCGGCTCGGCCTGCGCGTCCACGATCCGGCGCTGCTCGCCGAGGCCCTGGTTCACGACAGCTACCTGCACGAGCACCCCGACGAGGCGCGGCGCCACAACGAGCGCCTCGAGTACCTTGGGGACGCGGTCGTCGATCTCGCCGTGGCGGAGGCACTGTTCCGGCGTCACCCGGACGATGACGAGGGCGTCCTCTCCGCCCGGCGCGCCGCGATCGTGAGCTCCGTGGGCCTTGCGCGGCTCGCCGCGCGGATCGACCTCGGAGCCGACCTCCTGCTCGGCGAGGGCGAGTCTCAGCTCGGCGGTCGCGCCCGGCCCTCGCTCCTCGCGTCGGCCTTCGAGGCCGTCGCAGGCGCGCTGTACCTCGACCTCGGCTACGACGCCACCCGCGACTGGCTCCTCGGCGTCGCCGCGCCGGAGGTCGAGGCGGACCTGCCGACGCGGACGCTGAAGAGCCCCAAGAGTCGGCTCCAGGAGCTGTCGCAGCACCGGAGCGGCGAGCGCCCCGAGTACACCCTCGTCGACGTGAGCGGACCAGATCATCGACGCACGTTCCGGATCGCCGTCGCGCTCGAGGGCCGCGAGCTCGGCGTGGGGGAGGGCCTGTCGCGGCGGATCGCCGAGACGGCCGCTGCCGCCCAGGCGATCGACGCGCTGGAATCGGAGGCCATCGATCCGGGGCCGCCGGCGGACGACGATGGCGCCTCCCGGGCTGTGATCGCCCGGGTGGACGCCCCGCGAGGGTGACGCCGCCCGCCCGTCTCACGGCGCTGCGCCTCCAGGGCTTCAAGTCCTTCGCGGAGCGCACGGTCCTCGAGCTGGGACCCGGGATCAACGCGGTGATCGGCCCGAACGGCGCGGGCAAGAGCAACCTCGCCGACGCCCTCCGGTGGGCGCTCGGCGAGCAGGGTCGCGCCCTCCGTTCGCGCCGTTCCGAGGACGTGATCTTCGCGGGCTCGGATCGCCGCGCTGCGATCGGGATGGCCGATGTGACGCTCGTCCTCGACAACTCCGACGGGCTGCTGCCGGTCGAATACGGGACGGTCGAGATCGGCCGGAGGCTCTATCGGTCGGGCGAGAACGAGTACCTGCTCAACCGCCAGCGGGTCAGGCTGCGCGACCTCGAGGACCTGCTCGAGAGCGCGCACCTCGCGGAGAACGCGTTCCTGTTCATCGGCCAGGGGATGGTCGACCAGGCTCTCGCCCTGCGCCCGGAGGAGCGTCGGCCGCTGTTCGAGGAGGTCGCGGGCGTGCGGCGTCACGACCGACGCCGGCGACGGGCCGAGGAGCAGCTCGTCGAGGCCGAGGCGAACCTCGTGCGCGTCGCCGACCTGGTCGCGGAGCTCCGGCCCCAGGCGCGCCGGCTCGCGGCGCAGGCGGAGCAGCAGGCGTCGCGCGAGCGGGCCGGCGACGAGCTCGCCGCGGCTCTCCTCGCGGCCGGTCATGCACGGTGGCACGAGGCCGCCGCGCGAGCCGCGGCCGCGGCGACGGACGAGGACCGCGCGCGCCGTGACGTGGACGCGGCCCTGGAGCGCTCGCGCGAGGCCGAGGCGATCGTCGGCGACCTGACGCGCAGGCTCGCGGCTCGCACCGCCTCCGAGCGCGAGCGGCGAACCGCGCACGATGCGGCGCGCACGCTGCTGTCGGACCTC
>CAIYQJ010000346.1 GCA_903928275.1 uncultured Chloroflexota bacterium | reverse complement strand
GCCCGTTGCGGTGATCCCTAGAAAGCGCCCCGCCAAATGGGCTAGATGCGCCCGCCGGATGACCGCTTCACGCACGAATCAGGGCGCTGCTGGCCGTGTGGCTGACGATTCGTAGACAGCAGGTCCTCGGTTCAAATCCGAGTGTCGGCTCCAGCGAAGATCGACCGAAGCCCGCCGCGAGGCGGGCTTCGACGATTCTGATGGGCAGGGTGCGTCGATCCGGCTCGGGGAATCGCGGTCTCCCCAGAACACGCACGTTCGCTGCCTCAGCCAGTTGGAGCACACGCTCGAAGCCTGCTCCTGAGTCGAGCAGCAACGCAGGAGGGTTCACGATGAGCAACTCCGTTGCGTCGACTCGATCCCCGAACAGGTCGATTGCGAGGTGTGGCGTGAACTTGCGACTCGGCCAGGCGATTCCGTCGAGGTTCGCCGGCGCAGCATGCAGGTGCTGCCACCATCGCGCAATGGCGGGCCTGGCGCGCTGAGCCACCCACACGGTGTCCGCCTATGGCAGCGCGCGAAGAAGCCGCTCCGCGAGTTGAGGAAGGTCTAGTCGGGTGGCTCCTCGGCAGGTGAGGCGTCGGCCCGAGGCGCTTCACCGCTCGGCAGCACGAGCGCGGCCTTGTACGCATCCAGCAGGTACCCCGCGAGAACGGCCGCCGACACGCCAGCAACAGGCCTCAGGGCTGGCTTCAGATCCCGACGTGGGAGCCAGTGCGGGCGGTGGACGGGGTTGACGCAGAGCTCCATCGCGTACCGGGTGAGGACTGGCCACTCGGAATGCAAGACAGAGCTCGCCGGCCCAACCACGAGCTTGTAGAGCCACGTGACATCTGCAGCGATCGCCATCTTCCGGAGGTCGCGCCCCGAAAACGTCCCCTCGAAGGAGATGTCCTGCCACTCTTCGCCGAGCTCCAGGTTCACCTCCTCCTCGAGATCCTCGAGGAAGTCATCAAGCATCTCGCTGGAGCCAGCGCGATCGGCGAACTCCTCGGCGTGGAGCTTCAGCAACTTCAAGTGGCCCCGGCCGTATTCCTTGAACCTGACGTGCGCGGCGGGCTCGCGTCCTTCGGGTGTTGCGAACCACGCGAGGTAGATGATGACTTCCGCCATAGACCGAAGAAGCGGGCCGGAGAACTCCCCTATCCACAACCCCGGATGAGCTGCGACCGCGAAGGCCAGTCGAAAGCCATGTGACGCCAAGCCTGACAGGACTTCGTGACGGCCGGGGTCGTACAAGTGGGGGTCCGTCTGAAGCGCGGTGCGGAGGAAGTCGTCCCATAGCGCAGTGACTCGCTCACCGGACTGCGACCGATCATCAGCCTCGTCGCCGGCGACGGCGGCGGTGCCGCCGCGGTCGAGTGCGTTGTCCTTGCCGGCGGCTTCGTCGTCTTCTAGGACTGCTGCGCGGCACGCGTAGAGGTTCCAGTTCGCATCCCAGAAGCGCCGAGCCCAGGCAATCCGCGCGGCGTTCTGAGCATCATCCAGCGCCGCCGTTGCCAGATAAGAAGCGCGGATCGACGCCTCGACCAGGCGTCGCTCGCTGGGGGTCACGTCCTTCGGATACCGGCCAAGTTCCTCCATGGGGAAGGCGTCCGGGGCGAAGGACAGCGCCCGGCTGGCCAGCATCTGCCGAAAGACGGTCGCCTTGATGGCTGTGGCCCCGTGCCCACGCCCGTCGGCGATGGCGGCAATGGCACGGTTCAGGTACTTCTCAGCCTCCAGCGGATCGACGTGGTCGCCCGGTAGAGCGACGAGGTTCGCGAGCCAATTGCCCGGGGCGCTGGGGTACATGCGCAGGGCATGGGCGAAGCCCGCCGACACGGCGACATCCACGAGTCCCCTTGCGGTGAGTATCGACCGGACACGGTCACGCTCAGACCCCGAAAGCCGCTCGAGGGACACCAGGCCGCCGTCGAAGACACCGTCCGGCGATGGCCCGCCGGCCGGGATGACCGAGTTGATGGCATCGTGGATCCGCGCCAGTGTGAACAGGCCTTCATCGCCGTCTCCGGCCACGACACCTGCTGCCCAGAGGTAGTCCGGTACCAGATGCTCGAGCCACCGGACGTCCGTCATCGGCAACTGCCTGAGGGGCGGCTGTCGCACCTTCGGTGAGCGGGGCGATACCCGATGCTGGTTTAGGCGTGAGTGGCCAGACCCCCGCCGACGCGTGCCGCCCATCAGCGGAGAAGTGGGCCGGTCATCCGGCGCTGGCGTTGTCAGCAGCGCCGAGGCCGCCTGATCGCGCCTGCTCGAACACCCGCTGCAGGTAGTGGTCCATCACAGCCGCCTTGAACGCGGGCTCATCGAGGATCTTGCGGAAGATGTCGGCGTTGTCGTCCATCCGGCCGACGATGCTCCGCATGAACTCGTCGTTGAAGACCAGGCGGAAGTTCTCGATCGGGTTCGCCCGCGCCTGGGCGACGAGCTGCGCGTTGTTGAGCCAGGTCGCCTCGAGCTGGTCGAAGAAGAGCTGGTCCACGGTCCCGAGGTTCGTCCCGAAGCGCTCGTTGAGCACGTCGATGATCGCCGAGAGCCGCTCGCGCTCCTCCTCGTGCTCGGGTCCGCGTCCGTCGCCGTAGAGGGCCTTGAGCTCACCAGCGCCGGTGTCGGGCGTGATGCCGCCCTCGCTCGTCTTCTCCAGGCGGAGATGAGTGAGCTCCACTTCGGCTCCGAGGTCGAGCCGGCCGCCGTCCTCTGACGGCAGGAGCGCGAGGAGCGCGCGTGCAGCGAGGTAGAGCGCCTCGAGCCCGACGTCGCCGAAGTCGACGACCTGGGAGAGGAACGAGTAGGCGCGGACGTACCCGTCGAGGGCACCGCGGATCTCCTCCTGCTCACCTTCCGTCTTCACGCCGAAGCGCTCGACCGGGCGCGCGAGGAGGGCGTGGATCTCGCCGTGGTAACCGACGCGCTGCGTCCGGTCGGCGATGCGCGACGCGACGGCCCGCGCCTCGGACGCGTCGATGACCTGGAGCCCGTATACACGGTCCGCGATGTCGTAGAGGAGGTTCGGCTCGGTCGGCTCGGCGACGGTCGTCTCGTACCAGGGCTCGAAGGACTTCGTGATCGCGTCGGCCTCGTTGCGGAAGTCGAGGACGAAGGTGTCGGTCTTCTCCGGGTGGATCCGGTTGAGGCGGGACAGCGTCTGGACCGCCGCGAGCCCGGTGAGCACCTTGTCGACGAACATCGTGTGGAGGAGCGGCTGGTCGTACCCGGTCTGGAACTTCTCCGCGACGACGAGGACGCCGTACTCGGGG
>CAIYQJ010000345.1 GCA_903928275.1 uncultured Chloroflexota bacterium | reverse complement strand
TCGCGGGGCGGCGCCAGCGCAGCGCGCGGAGCGGCGCGAACGTGTCGTTCGTCACCTCTCCGGCCCAGACGAGATCCCACAGGGCGTCGAGAGTCTCGCGGTCCGCGCCTCCGCCCGTTCCGGCCTGCAACTCGCGATAGAAGGACGCCCCACTCCGTCCCAGAAACGCGCGGATGGCGTCGTGGAGACGGCCGGACGGTCGGTCGGGCGACGTCGCGGCCGCCGCGCCGAGCGCCTCCTCGCGCCCGGGCCGGTACAGCGCGACTCGGCCGTCGTCGCGACCCACGCTCCCCCGGCCCACCCACGCGACCTCGCCCAGGGCGCCGAGCTCGTCGATCATCCGCGGCAGATAGCCGGGGACCCGCGCCGGCAGGATGTCGCGCTCGAGCACGGAGGCGGGCATCGGCAGACCGGCGAGCTGGTCGACGACCTCGGCGAGTCGCTCGAGCGCCGTCGGTCCGCGGAGCGGCGGCTCGGGCGCGCCGACCGGCGCCACGCCCTGCCAGGCCGGCAGGAACCGCGCGTACGCCTCCGCGCCCACGGGCTCCACCTCGCGTCGGAGGCGGGCGAGCGATCGGCGGCGGAGCTGCCGGAGCACGTCGGGGTCGCACCACTCGCGATCCGCGCCCCCCGGCCGGAACTCGCCCCGGAGGACCGTGCCGGCCGCGAGCAACCCGGCGAGGGCCGCCTCCACGACGCGCTCCCCGAGACCCCACCGCGCGGCGGGGGCATCCGCCGTGAACGGCCCGTGCGTGCGCGCCCACCGCGTCAGGAGACCACCGAGGGGATCCGCGGTGGGCCCGAGGAACGCGACCGGGACCCAGGGCGGCGGCACCACCCCAAGCGCGTCGCGGTACCGGCCCGCGTCCTCGAGCGCGATCCATCGCTCGGTGCCGGCGATGAGCACCGCGACCGCGCGGCGCGAGGCCTCCAGGTCGGAGAGCCACCCGGCCGCAACCGCCGCCCCGCCCTCGCACCGGTCGGCGGCCTCGTCGGCCGCCAGGTCGCCCAGCCGGCGGAGCAGGTCGTGCAGCGTGTCGGCCGACCGCGCCCGCCGACCATCCGTCGCGGCCTGCAGCGACCGCTCCAGCTCGTCGAGCGCCGTCGCGTCGAGGAGCTCGCGCAGCTCCTCCTGGCCGAGAAGCTCACGGAGGAGGTCTCGATCCAGCGTCAGCGCCTGGGCGCGGCGCTCCGCGAGTGGCGTGTCGCCCTCGTACATGAAGGCGGCGACGTAGTCGAAGATCAGGGAGCTCGCGAACGGCGACGACCGCGTTGTCTCGACCGAGTGCACCGCGATCTCGCGGCGGGCGACGCCGCCGAGGACGTCGCGGAGGCCAGGCAGGTCGAAGACGTCCGCCAGGCACTCGCGGTACGTCTCGACGAGGATCGGGAACGAGCCGTACCGGCTCGCGACGGCCAGGAGATCGGCCGAGCGCTGGCGCTGCTGCCAGAGCGGCGTGCGAGTGCCGGGTCGCCGTCGCGGCAGGAGGAGCGCGCGCGCCGCGTTCTCACGGAATCGGGACGCGAAGAGGGCCGAGCCGCCCACGGCGCCGACGACGAGATCCTCCACCTCATCCGGGCCCGGGAACAGCGCCTCTTCGACGCCGTCGATGTCCCCCTCCGGCAGCCGGATCGCGATCCCATCGTCGGACCAGATCGTCCGGCTCTCGGCTCCCATGCGCGCGCGGAGGCGCGCCTCCACCGCGAGCGCCCAGGGAGCGTGGACGCGGCCGCCGAACGGCGAGAGCAGGACGAGTCGCCAGTCGCCGAGCTCGTCGCGGAAGCGCTCGACGACGATCCGCCGGTCGGTGGGCAGCGCGCCGGTCGCGGCGCGCTCGTCCTCGAGGTACGCGAGCAGGTTCTCGGCGGCGAGTGGGTCGAGCATGTGTTCCGCAGCCAGGCGCTCTGCCGCACGCGCTCGAGCCAGCGGCCCGCGCTGCAGCTCGGCCTCCGCCTCGCGGACGAAGGCGCCGAGCGCCCGACCGAGCTCGAGCGGGCGGCCGGTGGAGTCGCCGTGCCAGAACGGGAGCTTCCCGGGCACCCCCGGCGCGGGCGACACGAGCACCCGGTCGGGCGTGATCTCCTCGACTCGCCAGCTGGTGGCACCGAGCGCGAGCACCTCGCCGACGCGCGTCTCGTACACCATCTCCTCGTCGAGCTCACCCACGCGGCGCCCGGTCAACCCGGGGTCGCCCACGATGAAGACGCCGAACAGCCCGCGATCCGGGATGGTGCCGCCGCTGGTGATGGCCACGGTGCGCGCGTCGCTTCTTCCGGTGACGACGCCGGTGGTGCGGTCCCAGACGACGCGCGCCTTGAGCCCGGCGAACTCGTGTGACGGGTACGCGCCGGCGAGCATCGCGAGCACGCCTTCGAACACGTCGCGCGTCAGTGTGGCGAACGGCGCGGCCCGGATCACCGTGGCGTACAGCTCGTCCGCCGGCATCGGCTCCATTACGGTCATCGCGACGACCTGCTGCGCGACGACGTCGAGCGGATTGCGCGGCATGACCGTGGATTCGATCGCCCCGTCGAGCATGCGACGGACGACGACGGCGGTCTCCAGCAGGTCGCCGCGGTGCTTGGGGAAGAGGACGCCGCGGCTGGGATCGCCGACCGAGTGGCCCGCGCGTCCCACGCGCTGAAGGCCGCGGGCGACGCTCGTGGGCGACTCGACGTGGATGACGAGGTCCACGGCGCCCATGTCGATCCCGAGCTCCAGGCTGCTCGTGGCGACGAGCGCGGGCAGGCGGCCGGCCTTGAGCTCCTCCTCGATCGCGACGCGCTGCTCGCGGGCGATCGAGCCGTGGTGGGCGCGGACGAGCTCCTCGCCGGCGAGCTCGTTGAGTCGCTGGGCGAGGCGTTCGGCGAGGCGGCGGCTGTTGCAGAAGACGATCGTGCTCCGATGCGTCCGGATGAGCTCGAGGATCCGCGGCTGGATCGCCGGCCAGACGCTGACGCGCGCCTCGGGGCCGATCGCGTGCCCGCCGGCCTGCTCGGAGAGCGGCAGCGGCTCGCCGAGGCGCGAGAGGTCCTCCACCGGGACGACGACGCGCAGCTCCAGGGTCTTCTCACCGCTCGCGTCCACGACCTCGACCTCGCGGTCCGGCCCCACACCGCCGAGGAACCGGGCGATCGTGGCAAGCGGGCGCTGCGTGGCGGACAGCCCGATCCGCTGCGGCGGCCGGGTGGCGAGTCGCTCCAGCCGCTCGAGCGACAGCGCGAGATGCGCGCCGCGCTTGGTGCCGGCGACCGCATGGACCTCGTCGACGATGACGTGCTCCACGCCGCGGAGCGTCTGGCGCCCGGCGCTCGTGAGGAGCAGGTAGAGCGACTCGGGAGTGGTGACGAGGATGTCCGGTGGCCGCCTGATGAGGCGGCGCCGCTCATCGGCCGGGGTGTCCCCGGTCCGCGTGCCCACCCGGATCGCGACCGGCGTCCGACCGAGTCGCTCCGCCGCCAGCGCGATGCCGGCGAGCGGCGCCTGGAGGTTCCGTTCGATGTCGTAGGCGAGCGCCTTCAGGGGCGAGACATAGAGGATCCGCGTCCCGGCGTCGTCGCGGGCGGTCGGGCCCGCGGTCGGGCCGTTGATCTCGGCCCCGGGCGCGGCGGCGGCCCCGGGCGCGGCGGCGG
>CAIYQJ010000344.1 GCA_903928275.1 uncultured Chloroflexota bacterium | reverse complement strand
GCCGAGCCGGCGGCGTCGCGGGCGGCGGCCGTCGCATCGGGGCCCGCGCCCGCAGGCGGCATCGTCGCGGGGTCGGTCGGGCGCGGCACGCCCGCCTTGCGGAGGACGAGGGAGGTCCCCCCGGAGCGCACCTCGAGCTCGGCCAGGTCGCTGCGCACGAGGAGGTCGGTGAGCCGGTCCACGAGCGCGAGCAGGGAGGCGTCCGCGCTGCCCTGGGCCGCGCCGGCCACGACGCTGCCCGGGGCATCGTCCGGCTGAGCGGCATCGTCCGACACGCCGAGGGCGGCCGCGAACGCGGAGCGGATCCCGCTCATGCCGGTCATGCGTCCCACCGCCGGAAGACGATCGCGCTGTTCTGGCCGCCGAAGCCGAACGAGTTGCTGAGAGCGGCCTGGAGCGGCCGTGGCCGCGCCACGAGCGGCGTGAGGTCCATCCCGGCCCCTGCCTCGTCCGGGGCGTCGAGGTTGATGGTGGGGGGCACGACGCCCTCGCGAAGGGTCCGGATCGACACCGCGGCCTCGATCGCGCCGGCCGCCCCGAGCGTGTGCCCGATCATCGACTTGTTCGCGGTGACGCTCACCTCGCCGACGCGGTCGCCGAAGAGGGACCGGATCGCCTGGATCTCGGCCCTGTCGCCCTCCGGGGTGGAGGTGGCGTGGGCATTCACGTGGTCGACATCGTCCGGGCTCATCCCGGCCTTCTGCAGGGCGCGGCGGGCAGCCCGCAGCGCACCTTCGCCGCCCGGCGCCGGGAGCGTGATGTGGCTCGCGTCGCCGGTGGCCGCGTATCCGACGATCTCCGCGAGGATGGGGGCCCCGCGCCGCCGCGCATGCTCGAGCTCCTCGAGGATGAGGATGGCCCCGCCCTCGGCGATGACGAAGCCGTCACGGCCGGAGTCGAACGGCCGGCTGGCGCCCGCCGGGTCGTCGTTGCGCGTGGAGAGCGCGCGCATCGCCGCGAACGAGGCGACGAGCGGCTCCACGATGGGCGCCTCCGTGCCGCCGGCGATCATGACGTCCGCGTCGTCGCGGCGGATCGTCTCCCACGCCTCGCCGATCGCGTGACCTCCCGAGGCGCAGGCGCTGACCGTCGCGAAGTTGGGTCCGAGCGCGCCGGACATGATGCCCACCTGGCCCGCGCCGAGGTTCGCGATGACCATGGGGATGAAGAACGGGCTGATCCGGCCGGGCCCGCGCTCCGCGGAGACGAGCACCTGCTCCACGAATGTGGTCCCGCCACCCATGCCGGTCCCGATGATGACGCCGGTCCGCTCGGCCAGCGGGCGGTCGAGGCGTCCGGGCAGGCCGGCCGCGTCGAGGGCGTGGCGTGCGCACCACAACGCGAAGAGCGCGAACCGGTCGTTGCGGCGCTGCTCCTTGCGGTCCACCACGTCGCCGGGGTCGAAGTCCGGGACTTCGCCGCCGACACGGGAGGCCACGCGGGACGGGTCGAACAACGAGATGGTCCGGATGCCGGAGCGCCCGGCGACCAGGCCGGCCCACGTCGGGTCGAGGCCGGCCCCGAGTGCGGTGACGGCTTCCATGCCGGTGACGACCACGCGGCGCGCGGAGGTCGGGGCGGGCCCGCGGACCGCGCCGG
>CAIYQJ010000343.1 GCA_903928275.1 uncultured Chloroflexota bacterium | reverse complement strand
GGAGGCCCAGGACGAGATCGCGCGTCTGGAGGCGGGCGACCAGGGTGATCCGCGTGCGCACCTGCGCATGGTCGTGCGGCCGCAGGACCAGGGCGAGATCCGCCGCAGCCGCCTCCTCGACTTCTGGTCGGCGATCGGCGTGGGTCTCGCCGTCCTCCTGATCGGCGGGATCCTGGTGGTCGACCCGGGCCGGATCTGGGGCGCTCTCCTGATCGTGGCGATCGGCTACGTCGCCATCGAGACGGCCATCCGGCGACGCGTCATCCAGACGCTGCTCGACATCACGTTGGTCCTCGCCGCCGTCGCGCTCGTCGTGGTCGCGGTCGGCAACTTCGTCCTCGTCCTGGCGCTCGCCGTCGTCGCGGTCGGCATCGTCATCCTGCGCGACAACGTCCGGGAGCTGCGCTCGTCGATCGGGTAGGGCAGGCGACGGAGCCGACGCCGTGGGCCAGTGATCGCCCCGCCCGCCGCCGGATGGGATGCGAACGCCTGTTCTGTTCAGTCGACGTGCGGTACACTCGGCTCGTGCCCCAGGACTCGATCGTCGTGCGCGGAGCGCGCGAGCACAACCTCAAGGACATCACCGTCGCGTTCCCGCGCGACCGGCTCATCGTCATCACCGGCCTCCCGGGCTCCGGCAAGAGCAGCCTCGCCTTCGACACGATCTACGCGGAGGGCCAGAGGCGCTATGTCGAGAGCCTGTCCGCCTATGCGCGGCAGTTCCTCGGGCAGATGGAGAAGCCGGACGTCGACCAGATCGACGGCCTGTCGCCGGCGATCTCCATCGACCAGAAGGGTGCCAGCCGCTACCCGCGGTCCACGGTGGGGACCGTCACGGAGATCTACGACCACCTGCGCCTCCTGTTCGCACGGGTCGGCCATCCCCACTGCCCCACGTGCGGCCGCGAGATCGAGCGCCAGAGCGTCCAGCAGATGGTCGACCAGGTCTACCGGATGCCCGAGGGGACCCGGTTGCTCGTGCTCGGCCCTCTCGTGAAGGACCGCAAGACGGAGGGGGACCGGATCTTCGACGCGGCCCGCAAGCAGGGCTTCGTGCGGGTGCGCGTGGACGGCGAGATGTACGACCTGGCGGAAGCGCCCACGCTCGACAAGTACAAGCGGCACACCATCGAGGTCGTCGTCGACCGCTTCGTCGTGCGCGAGGCGGAGGCCCCGGCCGACGCGCCCAGGTCGGCGGACGGTCGACCCCTCGACCCGGCCACCGGCGAGCCGCTCGTCCCGCCGGACGCGCCGCGCCTGGCCGATTCCATCGAGACCGCGCTCCGGCTCGGAGAGGGGGTCGTCCTCATCGCGCCGGCGCCGCGCGAGGGCGAGCCGCCCGAGTTCGAGGAGCGCCGGTTCAGCGAGCGGTACAGCTGCCCCTACGACGGGACCACGATCGACGAGCTCGAGCCGCGCAGCTTCTCGTTCAACTCGCCCCACGGGGCGTGTCCGGCGTGCACCGGGATCGGCACGCGGCTCGAGATCGACCCGGATCGGCTCATCCCGGACCGGAGCATCTCCATCGCGGACGGCGCGCTCGTGCCGTGGGCGCGGATGCCGATGTCGGACGGCTGGTACCTGCGGATCCTCGAGGCGCTGTTCGAGCGGTACGGCTGGGAGTTCCGGGCGCCGGTGCGGGACCTGCCACCCGAGGCGGTCGAGTTCACGCTGTTCGCCCCGCGCGGCGAGCAGGTGGTCGTGGGGTATCGCCACGAGCGCGGCGAGAACACGTACAAGGCCACGTACGAGGGGCTCGCGGTGAACCTCGAGCGCCGCTACCGCGAGACCGAGTCCGAGTTCACGAAGAACGAGCTCGAGCGGTACATGGTGGAGCGCCCGTGCCCGGAGTGCGGCGGCAAGCGCCTGCGCCCGGAGGCTCTGGCGGTGAGCGTGGACGGGCGGAGCATCTGGGACGTGTCCACGCTCGCGATCGCGGACGCGCTTGCCTGGGTCGACGAGCTGCCGGCCCGGCTCTCGGAGAGGGAGCGGACGATCGCGCGCCTCGTCCTGAAGGAGATCGCGGCCCGCCTCGGCTTCCTCATCGACGTGGGCCTCGACTACCTGACGATCGACCGGACGAGCCAGACGCTGTCGGGCGGCGAGGCGCAGCGCATCCGGCTCGCCACCCAGATCGGGTCGAGCCTCATGGGCGTCCTGTACATCCTCGACGAGCCGTCGATCGGGCTCCACCAGCGCGACAACGCCAAGCTCATCGCCACGCTCACGCGCCTGCGTGACCTCGGGAACACGCTCATCGTCGTGGAGCACGACGAGGAGACGATCCGCACGGCGGACTGGATCGTCGACGTGGGGCCCGGGGCGGGGGAGCACGGTGGCGAGGTCGTCGCGTCCGGTCCGCTCGAGGTGCTGCTCGCGGAGCCGCGGTCCATCACCGGGGCATACCTGCGGGGCGAGCGGGCCGTGCCGATCCCGGACGTGCGGCGGGCCGGGAACGGGCACGCGATCGTCGTCCGCGGCGCCCGCCAGCACAACCTCAAGGGCATCACGGTCGCGTTCCCGCTGGGGCGCTTCGTCGCCGTCACCGGTGTCTCCGGGAGCGGGAAGAGCACCCTCGTGACGGAGATCCTCTATCGCGCCGTCGCGCGGCAGCTGAGCGGCGCGCGCGACATGCCCGGCGAACACGACGGCGTCGAAGGGATCGACCGCATCGACAAGGTCATCGAGATCGACCAGAGCCCCATCGGGCGGACGCCGCGCTCCAATCCGGCCACGTACACGGGGCTCTTCGGGACCATCCGGGAGCTCTTCGCCGGCGTCCCCGAATCGCGGGTCCGCGGCTACGGGCCGGGGCGCTTCAGCTTCAACGTGAAGGGCGGCCGCTGCGAGAGCTGCAAGGGCGACGGGATCCTGAAGATCGAGATGCAGTTCCTGCCGGACGTGTACGTGCCGTGCGAGGTCTGCAAGGGCCGCCGGTACAACCGGGAGGCGCTGGAGATCCACTACAAGGGCCGCTCCATCGCCGACGTCCTCGACATGACGATCGAGGAGGCGCTGCACTTCTACGAGGCCGTGCCGTCGGTCGCTGCCAAGCTCCGCACGCTCTTCGAGGTGGGGCTCGGGTACGTCCATCTCGGGCAGCCGGCGACGACGCTGTCGGGAGGCGAGGCGCAGCGCGTGAAGCTCGCCACCGAGCTCTCGCGGCGGGCGACCGGGAGGACGCTCTACGTGCTCGACGAGCCCACGACCGGCCTCCACTTCGCCGACGTGGAGAAGCTCCTCCAGGTGCTCCACCGCCTCGTGGACGCCGGCAACACGGTGGTCGTGATCGAGCACAACCTCGACGTGATCAAGACGGCCGACTGGATCGTGGACCTGGGGCCGGAGGGAGGCCACCGTGGCGGCCGCATCGTGGCCGAGGGGACCCCGGAGGAGGTGGCGATGGTCGCGGGCTCGGCGACGGCGGACTACCTCCGCCGGGTCCTGCGCGGCGAGCCGCTCGTGCCGCTCTCGGACGTCACGTTCGCGGATGAGGCGGGCCGGGGCGGCGCTCGGGCGCGGAAGCGGGCCGGGGAGCCGCGGGTGGCTGCGCCGCGTCCGCGGGCCACCGCGCGAACGCGCACCTGACGCGCGCCCGGCGCCG
>CAIYQJ010000342.1 GCA_903928275.1 uncultured Chloroflexota bacterium | reverse complement strand
CGCCGCGCTCGGGGCCCGGACATGACCCCGTCGGACGGCGGGCCGCGGCCGCGACCCGCGACGCCGGCGAGCACCGCGACGGCGGGCGGCGAGCAACCGGGTTTGCGAAGCGGTGGCACGGCGGCGGCGCGGAGGCCCCCGGCGCGTCGCCGCCGCACCCCTCCCGACCCCGCCACGGCGTGGGCCCGCCGCCTCGGCCGTTCGCGCCCGGGCCTCGTATCGGACGTCCTCGACCGCCTCGTCGTCCTCCACGGACTCCCGCGGTGGGAGCGCCGCCTCGACGCCACGACCGAGCTCGTGCTCACGATCCTCTCGCAGAACACCGCCGACCTGAACTCGGAGCGTGCGTTCCAGGCACTGCGCGACCGGTACCCCTCCGTTGACGGTCCGGTCGAGGTCCACCGCGTCGCCGGCGCGCGCGGCGCGGAGCGGGCACCGGACGGCTGGGGCGGCGTGGGAATGGACGCCGGGCGTGCGCCGGACTGGGTCGCCGTCGAGACCGCGCCCGTCGAGGAGCTCGCCGCCACCATCCGCTCCGGGGGCCTCGCCGACCAGAAGGCGCCGCGGATCCAGTCGGCGCTCCGGACGATCCGCGAGGAGCGCGGCGACCATCGGCTCGACTTCCTCGCCGAGCTGTCCGCCCGCGACGCGCGCGACTGGCTCACGCGGATCCCCGGGATCGGCCCCAAGACCGCGTCGGTCGTGCTCCTGTTCTGCTTCGGCACCCCGCTCATGCCGGTCGACACGCACGTGGAGCGCGTCTCCAAGCGCATCGGCCTGCTACCCGCGGATGCGTCGCTCGCGCTCGCGCACGAGGCCTGGATGCGGCTCGTGCCCGAGGACCGGATGTATGAGGCGCACGTGAACCTCATCACCCACGGTCGCGAGGTGTGCGCTGCCCGACAGCCGAAGTGCGCCGTCTGCCCGCTCGCCGACCGCTGCAGGTTCGTGGACCGCCGGGCGCCGTAGCGACGGGGCCGGCAGCCCGGACGCAAGCGAGGCGCCATGGGCACCGGCGAGGAGCCGAGCGGCGCCAACGCAGGCCAGGCGCCACGCGTCGAGGGGCGGGTCACCGCCCCGGCGCCCGGCGGCCGGGTCGCCTCGCGCCGGCGGCCGGGTCGCCTCGTGCCGGCAGCCGACCGCGCCGCACTCCGTCCCTATACTCGGGAACATGAGCCCGGCCCCGGGTGATCCGTTCCCCACGATCCTCGTGGTCGACGACGACGCGCGGCTGCTCGTGCTGCTCGCGGACGAGCTCCGCGACGACGGCTACAGGGTGATCACGGCGCGCGATGGAAGCGAGGCGCTGCGCCGGCTCGAAGGCTCCTGGCCGGACCTCGTCATCATCGACCTCATGATGCCGGGCATGGACGGCCTCACCCTCGCCCGGGAGATCAAGCGCCGGGCGGACCTGCCGATCGTGGTCCTGTCCGCGATCGACGCAGGCGACAGCAAGGCGGCCCTCCTCACCGAGGTCGCCGAGGACTACGTGACCAAGCCGTATCACTACCCGGAGCTGCGGGCGAGGATCGAGCGCATCCTCCGGCGGCTCGGGGACCGCGTTCCGCGGCAGATGCTCGTGCTGGGGCCCGACCTGACGCTCGAGCTGCACCAGCGCGTGGCCGTGGTCGCCGGAGAGCGGGTCCAGCTCACGCCGACGGAGGGCCGGCTTCTCTATGCGCTCGCCGCCAACCTCGGGCGCACCGTGCCGACGGAGACACTCCTCGGACGTGGCTGGGCAGAGACCGAGGATGCCGACCCATCCTATGTGTGGGTGACGATGCGCCGGCTGCGGCAGAAGATCGAGGTCGACCCGAGCCGGCCGGTCCACCTGATCACGGTGAGGGGGACGGGGTATCGGCTGGCCGAGACGACCGGTGGTGCGACCGGTGGCGGGGCCCGAGAGTTGGCGGTCGGAGACGCGGCGGGCGGCGACGTGGCGGGCGGCGACGCGGCCGGGGCTGGACCCGATCGATGAACGGCGAGCCGAACCCTGCGGGCAAGCCGGGCACGCCACCCGGCCTGTACGGTCGCCTGCGGCCGCCGGTGGCCCGACCGCCGGGGGGCGGAGCGGCGAACGGCGGACCGACCGCCGGTACGCCCGGGGGCGGTTCTCCCGGGGACGACCCACACGGACCGTCTCCCCGCGCGGCCGGTCTCTCCCTGCGGACGCAGATCACCATCTCAGCGCTCGTCGCGGCCCTCCTGCCCCTCGCCGTCGGCACAGCCCTCTTCGCGATCTACGGCGAGCTCGGGCGGGACCCGGCGATCCTGCGCCTCCTGCTCCTCACCGGGGCGTTCGCGGTGGTGCTCGCGGTCGGGGTCTCCCTGTACGTCGTCCGCACCGTGACGCAGCCGCTCCGGCGGATCGCCCTGGCCGTCGAGAGCGCGTCACGCGGCGAGAGCGCCCCGCTCGCGTTCGCCGGCGAGGACGAGCTCGCGCGCCTGGCCGAGACCCAGAACCGCCTCGCCGCCGACATGGACCGCCGCAACCGCCAGCTCGAGCGGATCCGCGAGGCCGCCGGCTCCGCGACGCCGTCGGGGGGCGCCGACGCCCTGCTCGCGGGAGCACGGTCAGACGTCGTGGCCGCGTTCGCACTCATCGATGCGCGCGTCGAGCGCGTGGACCCGGACACCGTCCCGGAGCCCGAGCGGGTCCCCGGCGAGCCCATCGAGATCCGCGCCGAGCTGCGGGCGGGCGAGGAGCGCCTGGGCATCATCGCGGGTCGGCTGCCCGCCACCCGGACATGGGACCGCGCCGACCAGGACCTGCTCGAGCTGTACGGCGTCGTCGTGGGCGTGGCGCTGCGCAACGCCGACCTGTTCGCCCGGGTGGATCTCCAGAACCGCGCCCTCGTCGCGGCAGACGAGGCGAAGGACGACTTCTTCCGCGGCGTCAGCCACAACCTCCAGACGCCGCTCGCCCGGATCCACGGGTACGCCGAGCGGATCGCCGCG
Organism: uncultured Chloroflexota bacterium; assembly: GCA_903928275.1. Taxonomy (GTDB): domain Bacteria; phylum Chloroflexota; class Limnocylindria; order Limnocylindrales; family CSP1-4; genus CAIYQJ01. The sequence continues at coordinate 5,117 of CAIYQJ010000342.1, read as the reverse complement.
GACACCGGCGACCGGCATGCCCAGGTGATCGCCGAGCAGAGCGAGAGGCTGTCGCGGATGGTCCGCCAGCTGCTGACGGTGACCCGGGTGGACGCGGGCACCATCCGCCCGCGGATCGAGGTGCTCGCGCTCGGGCCGCGCGTCCGGCGGACGTGGGAGGCCCTCGCGGCGGAGGACGTGGATCTCGACCTGCGCGACGCATCCACGGGCTGGCTCGCGATCGCCGACGGCGACCAGGTGGACCAGGTCCTCTGGGCACTGCTCGACAACGCCGTGCGCTACGGGGGCAGGAAGCCGGTCGAGGTGACGATCGAGCCTGTCGCGATCGAGGGTCTCCTGCGCCTGACGGTGACTGACCACGGGCGGGGCGTGGACCCGGCGGACCGTGACCGGCTCTTCGGCCGCTTCGAGCGCGGAAGCAGCATCCGCGGGGAGTCCGGCGGCGGCGGCAGCGGCCTGGGCCTGTACGTGTCGCGAGCGCTCTGCCGCGCGATGGGTGGCGACCTCGATCTCGCCCCCGACGCCCCGGACGCGCCCGGCAGCGGCGCCGCGTTCGTGGTCTCACTCCCGGCGGAGCGCGCCGAGGAGAGCTGAGACCGGTGGTAGGCTCCGACCGAAGGGCGGACGGCAGTCGAGGGCGAACGATGGAGCGACGATCGAGTCGGAGCGGGCCGCGGGGCGCCGACGCCCCGGCTGAGGGCCCGGTCGAGGGCATGGCGAGTGGCACCACGGTCCCGCGCGGGACGCAGACGCTTCGGACCGTGGCGATCGAGCGCCGGTTCGATGCCGTTCCCGAGCGCGTGCTCCGCTGCTGGTCGGATCCGGACGAGCTCATGCGCTGGTTCCCGGTCCGCGTGGACGGGTCGCTCGCGGTGGGCGCCCGCACCACGCTCGTCTGGCCGCGCGAGCAGGTCTGGTGGGAGGTCACCGACTTCGTGACCCCGAGTCGGTTCGCGTTCCGCTGGCCGTGGGACGCGGACGAAGCGCTCGTCACGCAGGTGACCGTGGCGCTCCAGGCCGAGGGCTCCGGGACCCGCCTCCTCCTCACGGACGGTCCGTTCCCCATCGACCGACCTGGCGGCCTCGACGCCTGGGCGGAGGCGCTTGAGGGCTGGGGCGAGGCGCTCACGCTCCTGCGAGGCTACGTCGACTTCGCGGTGGACCTGCGCGACCGACCGTGACCACGGGGGGGGTGGTCCCGCGCCACGCGGGGGCGGCGCGGCGCGGGACCCCCGGTCCGTTCGGGACCCGGCAGCCGACCGGGCCCGCCGGAGCGCACCCACGAAGCGCCGGTCCGCCCGGACCGTATCAGTCGAGGCCCATGTCCCGGCGCGTCTCCGCGCGGGCGAGCCGCGCGAACAGGGCGTCCGGCGTCTCGGCGAGGGCGAGAGCCAGCTCGTGGACGAACCGCTCCACCACATCGACCTCGGTCCGGTGGACCGCGATCCTCATGGCATCGTGGAGCTCTGCCTTGGCGCCGGCATCGAGCTCGTCGTGCTCTGCGCGGCCCACGACGTCGATCGCGAGCCGGTGGAGCTCAGCGGTGAGTCGGTCGCGGCCGTACACGGCCTGAAGGCGCCGCTCGAGGCGATCCTCAAGCGGCAGGTGAGTGGGAGAACTGGCGATCATCGATAGCCGCTCCCTTCTGGACAACGAAGCATCTGCCGGTGGACGGCCCGTCGCAAGTGCCAACCGTCGTCCAGAACGCCGGCCGGCGCCGTGGGGCGAGGACGTGCGCGGGTGACGAGGGCGGGCGCAAGTCACGCGCCGGGCAGCCCTACGGGGCGAGGACGAGCGCGATCGTCCGCGGGGCGGACCAGTGCCCCGCAAGATCCTCCGACGTGATGACGATGGTGTGCGCGCCCGTCGCGAGACCGGTCGTGTCCACTGTCGCCGACACCTCTATCGACCCGCGGCCGGTGTCCACGCGGCCGCCGCCCATCTCGTCGACCACGATGCGACCGTCCACCGACACGCGCCACGCCGCCACCCGCCCGAGCACGTCCAGGTCGGCGAGTCGCGCCGTCAGTCGGACGCTGGCGCCCTCGCGCGCGTTCGCGTTCGCCGCGGCCGCCAGCGGCGAGCCGTCGACCGTGACCGTACCCACGGTCGGTCGCCGCGTGTCGGCTCGGGCGGACGGGCCGCCCTTCGAGAAGACGCAGGCGTAGAAGCTGCCGCCGTCGCCATAGGCGGTCGAACCCGTCCCGCTCCAGGCTCCGCACCCGAACCGGTCGTAGTCGCCGAACAGGATCGCGTTGTGCGCGGGCGAATCGATCCACTGGCGGACGGTCGTGGCGACGGTGGCGGAGACCAGGGTCGTCGCGCCGCCCGAGGCGCAGTCGAATCCACCCGTGCCGGGCGGGCAGCCGTACTGGTACGTCACCGGGGCGGACGACTCGTAGTCGTAGGCGAGGATCTCGCCCGTCCACGCACGGTAGCCCCACGCCGGCATGACGTCGACGATCGAGCGGCCGGGGCACCCGGACAGCGCGTGGGTGAGCCCGTTGTGGAGCGCCTGGTCCCGCGCGCGGCCCGGCGTGGAGCCGCCGGCCGGGCAGGCGAAGTCGGCATCGTGCGCTCGGCTGGCGAGGAGCAGATCCACGGCGAGGGGCTTCAGCCCCGCGGCGACGCGCTCACCGTTGATGAGGCGATGGACCTCCGCGCGGGCGGCGTCGCGGGCAAAAGGGGTCCCGGCTGCGACGGCCGTGCCGGCGCCCGGTGCCGACAGCGCGAGGAGCGCGGCGACCACGGCGACCAGCAGGCCGGCGAGCGCGCCGACGCCGATGCGATCCCTGCGTCCGTGCATCGTCTCCATCACGTCCGATGGGACCATGCCGGGGGGCGCGCAGGTATGGGGCGATGGTCCGGCCGCGCGCAGGACGATGGGGCCGGCCCCCTCGAACCCGACCTCAGATCAACGGCTGCCGCCGAAGATCCGCAGGAGGAACAGGAACAGGTTGATCGCGTTGAGGTAGAGCTGGAACGCCCCGAAGATGGCGCCCTTGTCCGGTCCCAGCCACGCCGCCAGGCGGCCGGTCGAGATCTGCTGGACCGTGTACGCCGTGAGGCCGGTGAAGATGAGGACCCCGAGCACGGAGATGACGAAGTTCAGCGTCTGCCAGCCGATGAAGATGTTCACGAGCGAGGCGACGATGATCCCGATGAGCCCCATGACCAGGTAGCCCGCCATGGTCGCGAGGTTGCGCTTCGTCACGAGGCCGTAGATCGCGGCGCCGCCGAACATCCCGCCCGCGGCGGCGGCCGCGGACAGCACGGTGGTCGTGGAGTAGCCGGCCCAGTAGATGATCAGGGCGATCGTCACGCCCATCGTCGCCGCGTACACGAAGAACATGAGCGTGGCCACGATCGCGCTCAGGCGCGTGATGGCGATTCCCAGGCCGAACCCGATGATCAGCTGGACGATGATGATCGGCAGGTAGAGCCCGCTGACTTTCTCGAGGATCGCCTGGTTGCTCAGCGTGAACCAGCCGACGACGCCCGTGAGGGCGAGTGCGAGGAACATCCAGACGAAGGTGGCAGTCAGCCAGCCCGCGAAGACCTGCGATTGCGTGTCGATCCGCTGGACGGGTCGCGCGGACGAGTCGGTCATCGTCATGTGAGTGTCCATACCCTCCCGAGTTCGGCCGCGAGGCTGCGGTCTCGTGCGTCGGGCTCCGTGAGAGCCCGCGTCGTTCTCGTGCGAGGCTACCAGAGCGCCGCCATCCGTACGTTCACCGTGCCAGGCACCTTCGCCGCGAGCGGCGCCGACGGCGTCCCATCGGCGCGGATTGACAGATAGCCTATAGTCATGTGACCAATGGCCCTATGCATCACCCGCGGAAGCTGGAGTGGCAACGGCTGACGTGGCGAGAGCGGGACACGGAGGGACGTGGATGTTCGATGGGCTTCCTGCCGACGAACGCATGCGGATGATCGAGCAGGGGAAGTCACACGAGGTCGACGAGGCGCGGCAGGCACAGGAGGCTGAGGGCCCCTGGGAGGACCGCGGTGCGATCGGGCTCGAGCACGTCGAGGTCGTGATCGACCGGGTCCTGAACCCGCATTCGATGACGGACTACCCGTGCCGCCTGCCCGACGGGCGGATGGGCAGGGTGGCGATCCGCGAGATCGACGGGGAATGGGTGGCCGTCTGCGTCCTCTAGCTTCCTGATCCGGAGGACGCCCCGGATGGTCGCCCCTGCTGCCGGGCGACGGCTTCCGGCCAGGCGACGGGCTCGCCCGGCATCGTCACCAGGATCTTCACGTCCGGCGCGAAGTGAGCCGCATGCTCGGCGAACTCGAGGGGCGGCTGGTGGAACCGGCTCCCGAAGAAGAGCGCCGGCATGAGCGGCCAGATCGTCCCCCAGTGGATGGGGACCGCCGCGGTCGGCCGGAGATACTGGAGCGCTTTCGCTGCCGACGCCGGGTGCAGGTGACCCTGGCTGAGCTTGGGGCCCCAGCCCCAGACGGGCAGCATGGCCACATCGATGTGCGGCTCCGCGAAGTCGGCCATTCCGGGGAAGATGCCGGTGTCGCCCGCAAAGTAGAGCCGGTGCGAGCCCGCGATGATGAACCCGACCGGGATCCCGCGCGGCCCGAAGGGTGGCCGGAGCCCGCTGTGGAGCGCCGGCGTCGCGGTGATCTCCAGCGATCCCACCCGCGCCGATTCGCCGGGCGCGAGCGCCCTCGTGTTCGCGAACCCGTGCGACGCGAACAGCTTCTCGGAACCCTCCGGGATGAGGAGCCGCCTGTCTCGTCCGAGGATCTCGAGCGAACGGAAGTCGAGGTGGTCGAGGTGCAGGTGGCTGATGAGGACCGCGTCGACCGCAGCCACGAGGGCCGGATCCGGCACGGCGCGGTAGCGGCGGATAGGGCCCACGCGCGCGTGCAGGAGCGGGTCGGTGATCACCCGCGTCCCGTCCATGTCGAACAGGACGGTCGAATGCCCCAGGAAGGTCATGAGCGGCCGGGCGTTCGACTTCATCAGATGCTCCTATGTCAAGCGGCCGTCGCGAGCGGGGCTCGCGCGGTCGCCTGGAGGGCATCATCGTGGCGCATCCGGCGGAAGACCTCGTCGCTGATCCGTCGGCGCAGCGCCCGGATCGCCTCGGTCTTCG